>CP091035.1:300000-535551 GCA_039725955.1 Sinorhizobium sp. B11 | reverse complement strand
CCACGTCTATTTTGCGACGGATCTGACCGCAGGCGACAGCAGGCTCGAACATGAAGAGCAGGATCTGATCATCCAAGCTGTTTCAGTCGACGAACTGCAACGGATGATACTCGATGGCGATCTCCAGGATTCCGCCACCATTGCTGCTTTTGCACTTGCGCGACTACGCAAACTCCTGTGACAGGCTCCTTCACCTATGCGACCACAGGGAAATTCTCGCAGGCCGTCCCTCGGCGCGCAGAGATCAGGAGCGGCTATGAAAAGAATTGTGCTATTCTCGGGCGGAAGCGCGTGTCGATCCATCAATGTCGCGCTTTGCCAAAGTGGGGCCGACGTCACCCGCGTAGTGCCGGCCTGGGACAGCGGCGGCAGCTCGAAAGTCATTCGTGAACGGCTTGCCATCCTTTCGGTCGGAGATATCCGCCAAGCTCTGATGACCATGGCGCATGGTGAGGGCTGTGCCGGTGACGTGGTCAAAATCTGCAACGCCCGGCTTTCGGCCAATCTTGGCCGTGAGGAAGCCCGCAATGAATTTCTCTTCTATGCAGAAGGCCGTCATCCGTTGCTGGAGAGGATGGAGCCGGGTCTTCGTGGTGCGATCTTGAACTATCTGAACACGTTCGCCTCTTCTGTCGGCCGTAAATTCGACTTCAGGCACGGCAGCATCGGCAATTTCATTCTGACGGGGGCATGCCTTGCGCATAACGGGGACGTCAACACGGCGATCTTCGTGTTCAGAAAGCTCTGCGGCATCCGCGGAAACGTATGGCCTTCATCCTCCGACAACGATCTGGTTCTGTCCGCAAGGCTGAAAGACGGTCGCAGCCTGATGCCACAGGACGTTATCACGTCGATGGTGCCGGAGGATGCAAGGATTGGAATAGCCGAGGTCGAGCTGGCTCGCGCCGATCGGAGTCCGGCGGTTGCAAACCCCGCGGTGCTCGACGCCATTGCCAATGCGGACCTTATCGCCTTCGGTCCAGGCAGCCTTTATACGAGTATCCTGCCGCATTTGCTGGTAAATGGCCTCGTCCCGGCGATTGAGAATGCCAGCTGTCCGGTTGTTTTCATCGGCAATATCCTGCAATGCCGGGAGACGATGGGGCTGACGCTCGAAGACGTCTTGTCCGCCGCAAATCTGCATGGGCGAAAAGGTGGCGGAAACGCCGATCTATTCGCTTCCGTCCTCGCAAACAGAATGCTCTTTCCCTTTGAAAAGACGGTTGGAAAGTTTCCTTATCTGAGAGAAAACCTTCAAGAAGATGCCGGAACCGCTATCTTCACAGGCGAATTCGAGGATGCCTGGAGCCGCGGCCAGCATGACGGCGATGCAACAGTCGCAGTCCTGCTAAAAATCGCGGCCGGAGGCGCTTCAGATGCGTGAGATACCAGACAGAATTGATGAGGTCAGGCGCCTGAAAGGTTTCCTGACGATTGAGGAGACGCTGCGGCTTGCAGATCTGGATGTCACCGTCGTCGATCCATTTTCAACCCTGATTTCCCGCCGCGCCAGCCTGGCGCCCGGTATCTTCATCTGGCCCAATGTGACGTTGGAGGTAGGCCCCGAGGCGGCGGTCAGCATCGGTGCGTCAACCGTACTTCACGGCTGCGTGCGGATCGCGGCTGGAGCCGGCTCAATTGCGATCGGTGCAAACAGCGATGTCGGTCAGGAGGGGGGCTTCACCTTTGTCACCAATGCGCCAAATGACAGGATCCACATCGGAAACGACGTCCGGTTAAACGGCGGCGGCTCCATTGCCGGGAGCGCCAGGCTTGGCGATGGCGCACAGGTGCTTGGCCCGATCCGCATTCAGAATTGCCAGCTCGGCGCCGGCAGCTCTTTTCGAGAGCCTGATCCGGATAAACGCGGTGGGGTCCTCAAAGGCAGCGGCATTGCCAGAAACATCGATGTCCCGACCGGTATGGTCGTTCAGGCGTTTGGGCTGTTTTCCGAAGCGCCGATCCGGTGGCAGTCCTATTTCCATCCAAGAATAGACGAGCGTCCCCAGAAGACGGACTAGTGTGCAGTGCGGGCGCGCTTGCAATTATGCTAAAATTATAACCCATCAACGCAATTCATATCCAACGATTGCAAGACTTGACCGGTTTGCACGCGCGTGCAATTGTGATCGCGTGTGCAAAGCGCCGAAGGGGATTTCGATGCATCCAGGGTCTGATGTTGTCTTGGCCGAAACGCGTGCGGACTATTGCCGCACGATCATCCGCGCTGCCGGCGAGCTGGTTCTCAAGGGCTTTCATGCGGGAGCCGGAACAGGCGTGTCGATGAAGGGCCCACAGGACTATCTGACGGAAACCGACGCCGCGTCGGAGGCTCTGATCCGCGACGGTATCCTGGCACGCTTCCCGGGCGACAGCTTCTTCGGCGAAGAAGGCGGTGGCGCTATCGGTGAGCGCGTCTGGGTCGTCGATCCTGTCGATGGTACGGCCAATTTCGCGCGCGGAATTCCCCATTTCTGCATTTCGATCGCCTATGTGGAAAAGGGGGTGACGGAGTTCGGCGCCATCTACAATCCAGCGCTTGATGAGCTTTATTTCGCTGAGCGTGGTCGTGGTGCCAGCTTGAACGGCAAGACGATCCAGGTTGCTGCGACAAATCGCTACGATGCCACGACGATCGAAATGGGATGGTCGACGCGCATAGCGAACGAGACCTATCTCGACGTGGTGAAGGGGCTGCTCGATCTCGGGACCAATGTGCGCCGGGCGGGCTCGGGTGCGCTGGCTTTGGCCTATGTGGCCGATGGCCGCTCCGACGGCTACGTCGAACTGCATATGAATTCCTGGGACTGCCTCGCCGGCCTTCTCCTCGTCAGCGAGGCGGGTGGCGATGTCTGCCCCTTCTTGGAGGTTGGCAGCCTGGAAAAGGGTGGCCCTGTCCTTGCGGTTGCTCCGGCGATTGCGGCTGGGATCAGCGAGATTTCAAAAATCCCGCTCTCTCTGGCGGGCAAGCGGCCCGAGACAACACATCCGGCCAAGTCTACAGCGCCGGCAGAAGCGTGAGCATAGACCGTTTTCAATGGTCTGAGGTGGGAGGCCTGGAGGATTTGACATGGATGGACCTGTCTACGCACGCCCGGCGATCAGTTTGATCGCGGAAGGCCTCGGACCCTTCGGGGCCACCCTCTTCATTGGCGGAGGCAGCGGCGCAAGCAATATCGGCCTGCTACGCGAACACCAGATTACCACCGTGGTGAACTGTGCTGTCAACCTCGACATCAACTATGTAACGGCGGATGAGGAAACAGCTGACGTAAGGGCGTCAGGCTACGGCGATATCCGCTATTATAAGGTCGGTCTGATCGACGGGGAGGGCAGCCCCGATACAATGATGCTCGGCGCCTACTATGTCCTCGATGGCGCTCTCCGCCAGACCATGCCGAAGCGGGAAACCTATCCCTTTCCCGACGGCGGCAACGTCCTCGTCAATTGCCGAAGCGGACGCAGCCGCTCCGTTTCGCTGGTTGCGCTTTTTCTTCACAAGCAGCAGCCGCATTTCTACCCGACGCTGGATGATGCCCTTGCCATCATTCGTGAGCGGCGCGAGTTGCATCCGGACGAGTGGTTCGAAACGCCGAAGCCGATGCTCTATGACGCAGCCCGGCGTGCGTCGGAATGGATAGATCTGATCGAAGCGCAAAAGCAGGGTCATTCATGACGCCTCGAACCTTCCCCGAAATTGCCGTTATTGCGGACGCGCATTTTCACGATATCGATGCCGATTTCGGCTTTTCCGGCATCGGCATCGGCGGCCAGGCGTTGACGATGCGCAGCTGGTCGGACACTCGCCAGTCGACGCGGGTTTTCAACGAGAGTGCCGGCGCGTTGCATGCAGCGCTCAAGAAGGTGGTGAAGCGCGGCATCCGCCACGTCTTGCTGTTGGGCGACTATAGCGACGACGGCCAGCGGGCCACGACGGAAAAACTTGCCGATATCCTGCAGCGACACAGCCGCGACCATGGCGTAGCCTTTTATGCGCTGCCGGGAAATCATGACATTTTCGGCCTGCGTGGCCGCCACCACACCAAGGAGTTCCTGGCGGAAGGCGGTCGGGTCGTCCTCGTCTCGAGCGATGCCGGTCTCGCCGGCGCAGGTGCCGTTTTCAGCGACAGTATGTATTGCGAGGGATATCCAGAGGGGTTTCGCCCGATGGCGAATTTTGGCTTCTTCCGGCGGCCGGAATACATTCATTGGGAAAGCCCGTTTGGATCGTCCGATGCTGAAGAGGACAGGCTCTACGAGGTGGCTTCGCCGGATGGCAGCAATCGCTACCGGCTCGTGGATGCGTCCTATCTCGTCGAACCGGCGCGCGATCTGTGGCTGTTGATGATCGACGCAAATGTCTTCGAGCCGCGCGATGGCAACTTCAGCCATGGGGAAGAGGCTGCCTTCATCGACAGCACCGCCGGCGGCTGGAACGCCATGCTGCGGCTCAAGCCCTTCATTCTCTCTTGGATTAGCGACGTCGCGCGTCGGGCGCGCCGTCTCGGCAAGACCTTGCTTGCCTTTTCTCACTACCCCGCACTTGATCCATTCGATGGCGCTTGTGAGGCTGAGAAGGCTCTTTTCGGCGAGACCAACGTGGTGCGTCGCACGCCACGGCGCGAGGTCGAGGATGCCTTTTGCGCCGCTGGCGTACACGTTCATTTCAGCGGCCACCTGCATGTCGAAGGCGTCACCCGACGGGGTCTCGACAAAGGTACCTTTACAAATATCGCTGTGCCGTCACTGGTCGCATTTCCTCCGGCCTTCAAGGTCATCCGGCCTTCGCATCAGGACGTCGCGGTCGATACGGTCGAATTGGCGGACACGTTCGTCGATCCCCGACTCCTCGAAGGCTATCGGCTGGAAACCGCTGTACGCCACGAGAATGGCGAGGCGGCTCATGCCGCAGCAACCTATGGCGTTTTTTTGCGAGCTCATAAAAGGGCGCTTGTCATTCACCGCTACCTTCCGAAGGAATGGCCAGCCGCGATTGCTGCATCGATCCTGCCGATGAATGTCGCACAAGCGGTCGAATGCGTTGCCCAAGCGGGCAAAGGCTTGACGCCATCAAGCACGGCCCTGGCCGAATGCGTCCCGATGATCGAGCTGATTGCCGATTGGTATTGCCTGCGGCAAGGCGCTCATTTGGCGATAGCGCATATCGAACCGGAACGGTTGGCGCTCTACCGGTTGCTGGCAGATCAATTCGGACTTAAGCCCGGTGCCCATGATGGATCGCCTGCACGGTTTCTCGGCATTTTATTCGGAGCGCTCGGAGCGTTTCTCGATCGCGCCGCAGAGGGCCGAAACAGCGTTGTCGTCCGTCTTGAACGGGACCTGGAGGCTGAGCCGGCGTAGGGGTGAGCTCAGATGGGACTGGCGTTGCATCGGCAGGACACGGGTCTGACCGTATAACGCGATGACGATGAATGCCGGGCGCGCGTCCGGTCAACAAGCAGCAGGTGATGGTATGGAATCGGCTATCGTCAGCATCAATCTATTCGGCGCGGTTGCGCTGCTGCTCTTCGGCCTCGCCCAAGTCAAGGATGGAATGACGCGCGCCTTCGGCACGAAACTCCGTACGGGGCTTGCGAGGAGTACCAGAAGCGGCGTCCGGTCGATCTGCGCGGGCTTCGTTGCCACCATCGCTCTGCAAAGCTCAACGGCCACCGCCTTGATGGTCGCCTCCTTCGTCGAAAAAGACATGATCGTGCCGGCCATGGCGCAGATCGTACTTCTCGGAGCAAATGTCGGAACCGCGGCGACTGCGTGGATCGTCGCCCTTGGTCTTGGCTGGCTTTCGCCACTGCTCATCCTTGCGGGGACCGTGTTATTGCGTGGAAAGTCCACCGCGCGCCAGGGTGGGGGTGCAGCCCTTGTGGGAGTCGGTCTCATGCTCTTGTCATTGCATCTGCTGTCGGGCGCGACCGATCCCATCCGTCAGTCGCCGGCCCTTAGCCTGTTCATCACCATGCTTGGAAATGCATGGCCCGTTGCGCTGATCTTTTCGGCCGTTCTGGCGATCCTGGCATCGTCCAGTCTCGCGGTCGTCGTTCTTATCCTGTCGCTCGCCGCCAGTGGCGGTATCGACACAGGACTTGTGATCGTGCTTGTCCTTGGCGCCAATCTGGGAGGTGCAGTTCCCCCAGTCCTTACGACCTTGCATGCATCAACGCGTGCTCGTCGCGTCACGCTCGGGAACCTGATCGTGCGCGCGGTCGGCGTTTGCATCGCGCTTCCGCTTGCGGGCTATGGCGCTGACCTTCTTGAGCTATCGCCGTTGCCGCATCAGAATTTCGCAGTCGATGCACATCTCGCCTTCAATCTTGTCGTTGCTCTTGTCGCCTGGCCACTGTCGCCCTTCGTCCTGTCGCTGATGTCTCGTCTCCTGCCAGAGACGAAGCAGGGTCCTGAGGAGAACAGCTACCTCGACGACAAGGATCTCGCTCGTCCGCTGTCCGCTCTTGCAGGCGCAAGCCGCGAGGTTATGGTCGTCGGCGATCTGGTCGAACGGATGCTGTCGCAGGCCGCTGACGCGATCAATCGAAACGATCGCTCGGTTCTTGCCGGCATCGCCATGCTGGAAGGCCGGGTCGATCGCATCCAACATGCGATCAAGGTCTATATTTCCAAGCTCGGTCATGACGGATTGAGCGTAGAGGAATATCGACGCTCGATGGACATCGTTGAATATGCCATCAATCTGGAGCATATCGGCGACATTATCGAAAAAGGCATTCTCCCGGAAATCGCCAAAAAGATCGATCGTGGCCTGCAATTTTCGCGCGACGGGCAGGGAGAAATCGCCAGCCTTTTCAACGTGACGCTGGACAGCATCCGCATGGCACAGACTGTCTTTGCGACACAAAACGCCACGCTGGCGCGCCGCCTCGTGGAGATCAAGGAGGATGTGCGTCGGCTCGAAAAGCAGTCAGCTGAACGGCACCTGCAGCGCCTGCGAGAAGAGCGGCCCGAAAGCATTCAGACGAGCTCTCTGCATCTCGATATTCTGCGCGACCTGAAGCGCATTCATGCCCATATCGCAGCTGTTGCCCACCCGATCCTCGATCAAAGCGGTCTTCTGATTGAAAGCCGGATCCGCCAGGCGAACTAGCGCGCCGTCGTCCTCTCCACCATGGCAACCGAGACGACCTGAAGCCTTGTCTCAGCCTCGTCGCTATCGAGCGCGGTCAGCACTTTTTCGGTCAGGTCCTCAAGCGGCTGGGCGACCGTGGTCAATTGGTAGCTCTTCCAGCCCGCTTGTGGAATGTCGTCGAAACCGACGATCGACAGATCCTCAGGCACGCGCCGGCCCATCTCCAGGCGGGCGGCGTCCAGGAAGCCGAGCGCCATGAGGTCGGTGACGCAGAATGCCCCGTCGATGGTCTTGTCGGAAAGCAGTTCGCAGGCAGCCCTGTATCCGCTGTCGTATGCCGTCGGACCAGCCGACCAAGCCACGACTTCGACACCTTCGATCCCCATGCGCTGGCTGAAGGCGTTCGACCTGCGAACCTGTGACGGGGTCTGGCTGCTGCTTGAAACGACGGCGACCCTTTTGCAGCCGGCTTTGACCAGCCGCATGGCGGCAAGCTCGGCTCCGTGAGAATCGTCGCTCAGCACCATGCTGGTATCGGTTCTGTCGATGCGCTGGTTGATCAAGATGAGACGCACCCCATTGGCAATGCACTCGTCGATGATCGACGTGGGCGGCTCACCGGACAGGACGATAATCGCCTGCGCGCGAAACTCGAACAGAAGCTCGATCAAAGGCGCAATGTCCTTGCGCGCGTCGGCTGCGTTGAGCAGCAGGCACTGCAGGCCCCTTCGCAACAGGCCGATACTCAGGAGATCAAGCTGCCGGGAGATGAATGGGGAGCTCAGGTTGGCGCCGACCACGCCGATGAGATTGGAGCGATCGCTCATCAATCCCTGCGCGAGGCGATTGACGCGATAACCGAGTTCGCCAGCCGCTTTCAGCACCTTGCGGCGGACCGATTTCGATACGCTGCCGCCATTGAACGTGCGCGATACGGCAGAGCGCGACACGCCTGCGCGTTTTGCGACCTCCTCTGCCGTCACAAATGTCTGAGCCATCAATCGTTCCCACCTGAACCACGAGCGCATATCACAGGGCACAAACTGCAGGTTTTTCCAACCGAAAAATTCCCTGCCTCCGCCAGGCATGCTCGATTTGGCGATGTCGATCCTGATCAAGGATGCGGGGGAAAGTGACGCCGATTTGGACCCTTGGCGAACCTGCATGCAAGGCTGTTCGAAAAATCAGATTTTATGTCTGAAAAAATATAATAAAAACAATAAGGTAAGATATTGATCGCGCGTGCATTTTGTCGTTGACAAAGTGATCAATTCGATGAATCATGTGTTCCAGAATGAAGGGCAAATGGAATGCTTATTCCATTGTTCTCGCGAAGGGTGAGCGCCGGGAGGAGCCGTGCGTTTGCCAGGAGGGCGGACTGCGGAGGTCCGTCGATGGAGGGCTAATTTTCTTTCTCGCGCTCGATGCGCCAGGGCCGCCCGTTTGGCGGATGCTCTGCTGCGTCTGTTTTTGCCGGAGCCAGGCAGGTCTAGCGCGGCAATGAAGTTCGATTGGGAGGTACGATGGCTCTTTTAAGCGATACGGTGAAAGCACAAGCACCTGGAAACGGGAGTGTCGCAAGGCCATCCGGGTGGCAGGCATGGCGCTATCGGATCAAGGTCGCGCTGCGCGAGCCAACGACACTGATCGGTGTCATGACGGCGCTGCTCTTTACCTACCTGATCGTCGTCCCCATCATTTCGATCATTTTCGACGCCGTTCGTGTTCAATTTGGCCACGAGCGACGGCTCGGGAAGGGGGTGGGAGATTTCACCGTCTACTATCTGGACCGGACATTCTTCTCGCCGGTGGCGACCGATCTCTTCTGGCACCCGCTTCTCAATACGCTAACCGTTGCGTTGGGCGCCATCGCCCTTTCTTTGGCGATCGGCACGATCCTGGCCTGGTTGATCAGCCGCACAGATATGTTCGGGCGCCGCTGGTTCGCAACGGCCCTGATTGTCCCTTACATGCTGCCGGCCTGGACCTTTGCGCTTGCCTGGACGACCCTGTTCAAGAACCGCACGATCGGTGGACAGCCGGGTTGGTTCGAGGCGGTGGGCATGACGCCGCCTGACTGGGTCGCTTACGGCCGGTTCCCGATCACGATCATCCTTGCCTTGCACTATACGCCGTTCGTGATCCTGCTTTTCGGGTCGGCGCTCCGCCGCTTCGATTCACAGCTTGAGGATTCTGCCCGTATCCTTGGCGCCCGGCGCCATCAGGTTGCCCTCCAGGTGATCCTGCCATTGATGCGGCCGGCGCTCCTGTCGTCGATGGTCCTGATATTCGCAAAGTGCCTTGGCGAGTTCGGCGTTCCCTATGTCCTCGGCCTGCCTGTGAAGTTCGAGGTGCTTTCGACGTCGCTGTTTCGCAGCATCGCGTCACGCCAGACCGGTGTCGCAGGTGTCGTTGCTGCCTCGATCATGGTGATCGGCATCATTACCTTGATGATCGATGCGCGGCTGGTACGGGAAGCTCGCCGTTTCGTCACCATTGGTTCGAAGGGCTCGATGAACCGCCAGAGCCGCCTGGGTAACATGCGCCTTCCGGCCACTGGCTTTGCGGCGGCGATCTTCCTCGTCAGTGTCGGCTTGCCATTGCTGACGCTCGCCTTGTCGACCGTCATGAGAATTCCTGCCCAGTTCACGCTTGACAACTTCACGCTCGACTATTGGATCGGCACCAATCTCGATACGGTCGCGCTGCAGACAGGCATTCTGCTCAGCCCGGATCTTTGGGCGGCGGCCGGCAACACATTGATGATCGTCGGTCTTGCATCCCTGACTTCAGGTATTCTCGGTCTCTTCGTCGGCTATGTCGTCATCCGCACACCGGTGCGCGCCCTGTCAGTGTATCTCCGCCAGGTGACGTTCCTTCCCTATCTCGTGCCGGGCATTGCATTTGCGGCCGCCTATCTCTCTCTGTTTGCCGTCCCGCGCGGGCCGATGCCGGCGCTCTACGGCACCGTGACCATCCTCGTGCTCGCCCTCATCGCCGATCAGATGCCCTATGCGTCGCGCGCCGGAATTTCCGCGATGACGCAGCTCGGCAAGGATCCCGAAGAGGCGGCACAGATTGCCGGGGCAGGGTGGTTGCGGCGCATGATCTCGATCGTGATCCCCATCCAGAAAGGCTCTCTGGTGACCGGCGTGCTTCTGCCCTTCATTTCCGGGATCAAGGGCCTCAGCCTGTTCGTAATCCTCGCCGTCCCGAGCACCGACGTGCTGACCACCTATTCCCTGCGACTGGTCGATTATCACTACACCCAGGCGGCCAATGCCGTCGTCCTGATCATCGCCGGCATTGCTTATTTCGGTACGCTGACGGCCCAGAAACTGACCCGCACAAATCTTGCAGAAGGACTTGGAAGCTGATGCCTACGATCAACCTGCGCGGTGCGCAAAAAAACTACGGCTTGAATTCGGCAAATGCGGTCTCCGACCTCGATTTGGAAATACGCGACGGTGAATTCATGTGCCTTCTAGGCCCCTCGGGCTGCGGCAAGACGACGACGTTGAGGATGATCGCGGGGCTGGAAAATCTGTCCGGAGGTGAAATTCGCGTTGGAGACAGGCTGATCGATTCAGTCGCCGAGGGCGTTTTCGTTCCACCTGAAAAACGCGAGATGGGTCTCGTTTTCCAAAGCTACGCGCTCTGGCCGCATCTGACGATCGAACGCAACACCGATTTCGGCCTGCGGCTGCGGAAATTACCAAAGGCAGAACGGGAGGCGCGCGTCGAGCGCGTGATGCAGGCGCTCGATATTGCCAAGTATCGCGATCGCTATCCGTCGCAGCTTTCCGGCGGTCAGCAGCAACGTGTCGCGCTGGCGCGTATGCTCGCCGTCAATCCGGGCGTCCTGCTTCTCGATGAGCCTCTGTCTAATCTGGATGCGCGGCTTCGACTGGAAATGCGCGCCGAACTCAAGCGGCTGCACAAGGAGTTCAAGACGACCATCGTTTTCGTGACCCATGACCAGTGGGAGGCAATGACGCTCGCGACCACGATCGCGGTCATGAACGAGGGCACGCTGCAGCAGATGGGCACGCCCAACGACATCTACGATCGTCCGGCCAACCGTTTCGTCGCCGAATTCGTCGGCAGCCCGCCGATCAACATCCTGACATTCGGGAAGCCGGGTGTCTGTGATATCGCCGACAAGGCCGAAGCCTATTTCTCGTCGCACTATCCGGCTCTTTCCCGCATCGGCTCCGTCGGCATCCGGCCAGAGGCGATGGGGTATGCCCTGAAGGTAGAAGACGTGCCGCAAGGTGACTTTTTCGGTGAAATGACCGTTACCGGCGTCCTGCCGACCGGTGGCAGCTGGATCCTCGAATTGCGCAGCGAAAACCATACGCTGTTTTTGACGACCCACGCGCTACCGCGGCTCGAAGGGGGCGAACGCGTGTTTTTCCATGCGCCACCCGAGGCATTGCATGTCTTTGACGCGCATGGAGAGCGAATTTCGGAAGCTGATACGCTGTTGAGGGCGAGCGCCTTTAACTGAGGGCCACTCACGGAAGAATACGCTTGCTGAAGGAGGAACAGTATGAAGCGGACTATGATCAGCGGCATGAGCCGCCTACTATGCGCGAGCGCGGTCGCGGCCACATTGGGGAGTGTGGCAAGGGCTGACGAGCCCTTCGATCTCGACGGGTTGATTGCGGCGGCAAAGAAGGAAAAGCCGATTACGGTGTATGACAGCACCGGCAAGATCGTCGAAATGGCCAAGAATTTTGCCAAGAAATATGGTCTTTCCGCCGAGGGCTCGAAGGTCAAGGC
Organism: Sinorhizobium sp. B11; assembly: GCA_039725955.1. NCBI lineage: Bacteria > Pseudomonadati > Pseudomonadota > Alphaproteobacteria > Hyphomicrobiales > Rhizobiaceae > Sinorhizobium > Sinorhizobium sp. B11. Next base: position 523,667 of record CP091035.1, on the reverse strand, counting down.
ATCGGCTCAGCTCGAGATGATCATTCGCGAGGCGCGCGCCAACAACATCCAGGGCGACGTTTCAATCGTCAGCGATGCGCCTGCCGCCGTGGCTCAGTTGATCCCGCAGGGTTTTGCCGAAAGCTGGCTTCCGCCGGATCTCGCCAGCAAGATACCTGCCGAGTATCAAGATCCCCTGACGGTCGTCACGAGCGCCAATGTCTGGGCTTACAACACCCAGATTTTCGACAAATGCCCCGTCACCAATATTTGGGAACTGACCGAGCCGAAGTGGAAAGGCAAGGTCGCGATGCAGGATCCGCTCGGAAAAGCGTCCTACGTTGACTGGTTCAATCAGATGGCAAAGCACGGCGATGACAAGGTCGCGCAAGCCTACAAGGAGCAATACGGTAAGGATCTGAAAACCGAAGAGGAAAGCGCAACTGCCGCATGGGTCAAAGCGCTCGCAGCCAACGCCCCACTCTTGACGGACGCAGATGCGGCCGCTGCAGATGCGGTCGGCGCCCCCGGTCAATCCGAGCCCTTCATGGGCCTCATAAGCTCGGCCAAGTTCCGCGACAACGCCGACCAGGGAATGAACCTCGGTCTCTGCAAGGATCTGAAGCCGTGGGTTGGCTGGCTCTACCCCGGCGTTGGCCTGATTACGAAGGGAACCGATAGCCCGAACGCCGCCAAGCTCTTCGTCCACTACATCATGACCGAAGAGGGCATTGCCCCCCAGGCGATCGACGGAAAAATGTCGACGAACAAAGACGTCAGTCTTCCGGCAGACGAGCCCTCCGGCATTGGCAAAGTTCTCGACCAGCTTCTGCCCTACGCCATGACGACCAGCCTGGATGACTGGGATGCCCGCGAAACGTGGCAGGACTTTTGGCGGGTTAACTACCAGAAATAATCGATGGAGCAGGGAGGAAGGCATGACCATGTCGAATGAAGCAAGATTGGTGAAAAAAGGGGTGATTGCCAGCGTTGCTGCTCTGGTCTGTGCGTCGGCACTTTGCAATACGGCCCATGCCGAGGATGCGTTTGATCTGAACGGGATGATTGAGGCTGCAAGAAAAGAACCGCCGATTACGGTTTACGCTGTCACCGGCAAAATCGTTGATACGGCGCAGGCCTTCACGAAGAAATACGGCGTGCAGGCCAGCGGCAAGAAGGTCAACGAGGCCACACAGATCGAGTTGATGATCCGCGAGCATCAGGCCGGTAACGTCGTCGGTGATGTCAGCGTCGCGACCGATGTCGCCGCCGCAATGGGCCAACTCCTGCCCGAAGGCATCGTGAACAGCTGGGCGCCACCGGACCTGCGGAAAGATATTCCCGAAGCGCTCAGGGATCCCCTGGTGATTGCCTCCGATGCCCATGTCTGGACCTACAATACGGAGAAATACGACAAATGCCCGGTCACAAACATCTGGCAGCTGACAGAACCGCAGTGGAAGGGCAAGCTTGCCATGCTCGACCTCTTCGACAAGCCCTTCTATGCCGACTGGTTCAACCAGATCGAGATGCACCACGATGCCGATGTGGCCAAGGCCTATGAGGCGCTTTATGGCAAGACGCTCGACACCAGCGGAGAAAGCGCTACCGCCGCCTGGGTCAAGGCATTTGCTCAGAACGGGCCGTTGCTTTCGGACTCGACGACCGTCGCTGATGCAGCCGGGGCGCCTGGCCAGTCAGACCCATTCTTCGTGATCACGTCGACGGCCAAGTACCGGGATAACGAGGCAAAGGGCCTGAAGCTTGGCCTCTGCTCTGGTGTGCAGCCTTTCTCTGGCTTCCTCTATCCGGGTTTTGGGTTGATTGCGGCACAGACAAAAAGCCCGAATGCGGCAAAACTTTTCGTGCGCTACCTCATGACGGAAGAGGGAATAGCACCGCAGACGGCCGATGGGAAAATCTCTGGCAATTCAACGATCCAGCTCCCCGCAGACGAACCGTCTGGTGTCGCCGGTCACATCAAGGAGCTGATGGCATTCGATGCGTCCACTGCCGCCGCCGATCTCGACAAGCGTGAGAGCTGGCAGGATTTCTGGCGCATGAACTACAAGAAATAAGCGTCGAAGTCCGCTCTTTCGTCTTTTTCCTGGGAGGGAACCATGAACAGAAATGCGATGTCTCTTGTGGGCCTGGCGACTGTCGTCGCTGGATCTTTGATATCCATTGTTGCGGCTGCAGCCGATGATGCGACCAGTATCGATGCGTTGGTCAGCGCGGCAAAAGGCGAAAAGCCGATCAATGTCTACGACAGTACCGGCAAGATTGTCGAGATGGCCGAGAATTTCAGCGCCAAATATGGCCTGAAGGCGACCGGCATGAAGGTTTCAGCCAACAGCCAACTCGAAATGATCATCCGGGAAAGCCGGTCGAACAATGTCCAGGGCGATGTGGTCCTGATCACCGACGCTCCGGCGGCCTTGGCGCAGCTTCTGCCCGAAAAGTTCGTCGAAAACTATCTTCCTGCGGATATGACCGCAAAGATCCCCAAGCCGTTCCAAAATCCCCTGGCGATTTCCACCAATGCCAACGTCTGGGTCTATAATACCGAAGCCTATGACAAGTGCCCTGTTGCCAATATCTGGGAGCTGACGGAGCCGAAATGGAAGGGCAAGGTCGCCATCATCGATCCGCTGACAAAGGGTAACTATACCGATTGGTTCAACCAGCTTGAGACCCACGGCAGCGATGCCGTCGCCGCAGCTTATAAGGCTCAGTTCGGTAAGGAACTTGAGACAAACGAGAAAAGCGCAGCGGCTGCCTGGATCAAGGCCTTGGCGCAGAATGCCCCGCTGGCGACCGACAGCGATGATCGCATCTCTGAGGCCGTGGGCGCGCCTGGCCAGAAGGAGCCGTTCTTTGGGCTGCTCAGTTCGGCGAAGTTCCGTGACAACAAGGATAAGGGTTACAAGCTCGGCATCTGCGCGACGCTCGAGCCCTGGGTTGGCTGGAACTACATCAAGCTCGGTCTGATCGCGGCCAAGTCCCAGAGCCCGAATACGGCAAAGCTCTTCATCCACTACATCCTGACTGAAGAGGGCATCGCGCCGCAGATGAAGGACGGAAAATTGCCGACCAATGTCGACGTCAAAATGCCCGATGATGAGCCGTCAGGCCTGATGAAGGTTGCCGACAAGCTGCAGGCCTATGACTCATCAACCGGTCTTGATGATTTCGACCGGCGCGAAGAATGGCAGGATTTCTGGCGCGTAAACTACACCAAGTAGGCAACATCCGGCGCTGCAAGCGCCGGAACCTATCCTGAAATGACAGACTGGATATGCTCATGCAAAGCTCTACTCGCGACAAGCCCGATCCTCAGACTGACGATGCACTCATGCATTCCCGCCGGTTGAAGGAAGTCGCAAAAGGCGCGGCACTTGCCGTTCGTGAACCGCTTCTCGCCGCCTTCCGATCCAAGATCTCGGTTGATTACAAGGTCGACCTTCACGATGTCGTCACCATCCACGATAAACAGGCCGAGAACACCATCCGCGCCTACATTCTCGAACATGAACCCAATTCGGCCATCATGGGGGAAGAAGGCGGACAGACAGGAAGCGGTGCCATCCAGTGGTATGTCGATCCGATCGACGGCACGGCAAACTTCGCCCGCGGCCTTGCCTTCTGGTGCGTCTCCGTCGCAGCGGTAGTCGACGGAGAGGTCGTTGCCGGGGCGATCTACGATCCGGTCGCCGGAATGATGTTCAGCGCAGATATCAACGCTTCCAGCCTGAACGATCGGCCCCTTTGTTCGCGGTCGGTCGGCGAAGAGGTGCATGCAACGCTGATCACCGGCTATCCGGTCGCGCGTGATTTCCGATTGGACGGTCGGGACGTTGCGCTGGCCAATATGGGCATGCTCGTCGAGACATTTTCGACGCTACGTCGCCCCGGTAGTGCGGCTCTCAGCATTGCTCATGTCGCTGCAGGTTGGGCGGACGCTGCCGCGGGTTTTGGCGTGAACGCGTGGGACGTGGCAGCAGCCACGCTGATCCTGAAGAATGCTCGCGGGACCTATGAACCGCTGACCCTCGGCAAGGTCCCGACGGGCTCTGCCGATTTTCTCTGCCCTGGCTACATCGCGACCGGCGCCGGCGCAAATTACCCGACATTGGAACGGGTGGCGCGATCCATCTCCAGTGAAAGGGATGCCAGGGCCGCAGCATAGACGGCTCACTGGACGAACCATCGGCGGGGTTTATTGCCCGCCTGCGTGATTATTGTGGTCCGTGGCCGGCAGGCGCGGAGCCTCTTCGGAGACCTAACATGACAAAACCTGAACCTGTGATCGGACAGGAAGATCGGCTTCTCCCCAAACTTAGCCTGATCTACGAAGCGCATCCTCTTTATGGGGTCGATCTGTTCATTTCGGGCAAGGAGGGAGCGAGTGATCTTGCGCTTCTTCGCAAAAGCGGCATTACGACGGTCGTCAACTGCGCCGTCAATCTCGATTTCAATTTCGTGCAGCAGCCCAAGATCGTCACTGATCACGAGGGCAGCATCTATGGACCCGGCGAGATCCGCTACTACAAGGTCGGGCTGATAGACGGCGCCGGAAATCCGGAGACGCAGATGGTTGCCGCGCACTATATCCTGCGGGCAGCACTTGAGCAGATCCTTCCAGACAAGCCATCATACCCGATGCGCGAACGGGGAAGCATCCTGATCAATTGCCGAGGCGGGCGCTCCCGTTCCGTCGCCGTGGTTTCGCTTTTCCTGCATCTGACATTGCCGGACGAGTTTCCGACCTTGGACGACGCGATCAGCTTCGTTCGGCTAAGACGCGAATTGCCTGCCGACGAATATTACAAGGCGCCGAAGCCGGTTCTCGCCGACGCAGCGCGCCGGGCTGCCGGGTGGATCAGGATGATCGACGCGGCTCAATAGTCTCCGTCTGTCACAGTTGGGTGTCGAACACCGTTTTCCGATGGGTGCATTATGAAATGTCAAACACCAAACAGCAGGCCAACGGACTTGCACGATCTGAAGAACCTCATCGCCGCAAAGATGATCGTGTTCACCCCTCAATCAGAGCGGGTGGCCCGCTTGGTTTTGAAAAGGCCAGAAGTTGTCGCCTTCGGGACGACCCTGTCGATTGCCGCAGAATGCCGCGTGGGACCGACTACGGTGTGCCGGGTGGCCAGGCTGGCTGGTTTTGACAATTTCGCCGATTTCAAGGATCTGTTTCGACAACATTTCAAATCAATGCTGTTACGGCGGCCTTGAGGCCTATCGGAATTGTCGCTGGTGCCCGGCTTTATCAATCGCGCGTCTGCGGTTCGAGTAGGTTCAAGAGCCACCTCGCACTCCCTGATTTCGATTAGTTACAAAACGAACATTTTGCAGAGAAGATTTTTCTCGACCGCTTGCGAAGAAATCCAGCAAGGAAACTGGCCGTGCTGATATTGGACATGAACACGAATGAGTCCCTGGGCCTGCGGTATCGTCGGGGCAGGGACGTACACTAGCCTCAGCTGTTTACCCATACCGCGCCAGGTTGCACGAGCCGCGGCACGCAATGGAAGTCCTAAACATCAATATGGGTGAGCTTTTCGGGGTTTTTGACGATACAGATCGCGAAGATCTTACTCTCGCGGATGCCCAGCGCCGTTGTTTGCAACACACCATTCGGATCAAGGCTCACATAACCTGCCAAGCCGTCAATAATTGCAGTTCGCAGCAAGGTGGGCGGCGTCACGGCCTTCCGCTGAGCGGAAACAAAGATCCGCAGTGCATTCTCCAGGCCGCGAACGATTTTGCGGAACGCCAGCACTTTGCCGCCGCCATCGATATGCGTTTCCACATCGCTCGCAAGCAGCGCCGAAAGCGCGGTGACATCGCCGTCACGCGCTGCAGCGAAAAAGGCTCGAGCAATTCTATCGGCATCTGCGGCCCCGACGCTGTATCGTGGTCGTGCAGTCTGGACATGCTTGCGTGCGCGAGACGCAAGTTGCCGGACGGTGGCCGCTTCACGATCGAGCACGACCGCAACCTCGGTCAGCGCCATGTCAAACACTTCGTGGAGCAGAAACGCTGCCCGTTCCAAGGGCGAAAGTCGCTCTAACGCTAACATCAGCGTAACAGTAACATCGTCAGTATGGGCTTCGTACATATCGACCGGCTCAACCAGCGGCTCTGGCAGCCATGGGCCGACATAGATCTCGCGGCGCGCACGCGCCGACTTCATCCGATCAAGGCACAGTCGGGTGACGATGCGGGTGAGATAGGCGGCCGAATGCGGACTTGGTCTTTGTTGCCGGCCCAACGCAACCAGGCGTCCTGCACGACATCTTCCGCCTCGGTAATTGACCCTAGCATCCGGTAACTCAGGCGCAGCATGCGCTTGCGCTCCAAAGCAAATTCCGCAGTCCTTCGATCACCAAGCATCACATCGGCACCCGCTTCGGTACCCCTCCCAACTTTACGGATGCTACGGGCGCACTCCGTCTTGTTCCTGCCATGCTGACTCATGCCTCTTACCTCGCACTCGGACGTCTGCCTCATCGACGAGGGAGTTCATGCGAGTGTGACATGGCACCTTCTAAAAATAAAACGAGGTCGCGATGTCACGCCTCCAACTGCCACGTCGTCAACCGAACTGCGCCGGCTGTTGGCGCAAATTCAAGGAGATCATCATGAATGAGACCACGCGCCTCAACTGGTACGAGATAGCACCGGCTGGAGCCAAGGCGCTGTTCGGCGTCCATCACTACATTACACACAACACGAACCTGACTGAGGAACTTATCCATCTCGTGTTCCTGCGCGTATCGCAGATTAATGGCTGCGCACATTGTATCGATTTGCATACCCGCGATCTACTTAAGACGATGGCCGCCGACAAAGTCACTCTGGTCCCGGTATGGGAAGAGGTGCCGCACCTTTTCCCCGAACAGTACCGCGCGGCGCTGGCCTGGGCCGAGGAGGTGACGCTCGTCAGCGAGACCCATGCTTCTGAGCAAGCCTATGCTGCTGCTTCGGCAGTCTTCGAGCCCAAAGATTTGGTAGATCTTACAATCACAATCGCGGCTATGAATGCGTTTAACCGGCTAGGCGTTCCATTCCGGCTGCCAGTGAAGGCGCAGCCCTAAAAACGCGCCGGCGCCGTTGCTCAGACGGCGCCATTCGTCTCATATGTCGGGCTGTTATTGGGCGTTCCGCAGAAGGCGCCCGTCAACTCGACCGATAAATTCGCACGTTGTGATCCGCTCATTGATGGAACGCAGTCGCCGTTTGAAAAAGCGCGCCCGAACCATCCAAAGGCCGTCGATCAGGTGAGTGCGGTTCCCCTAAGGTTGCATTGTCCTGAAGTCGTCATTGAGCTGCACGCAACCGCCCGTAATCCTTAAGGACAGGTCGTGCAGAGGTTCCCGGAATCTGGCCACGGCCACCACGGCGTCAGCCGAAGCACTTGCCGCAGATGCTGAGGAACTGCTGAGCTTGATTGCCAAATTCCGCATCGACAACAGCGCCCCCCGAGCGTCCGGCCTACACCTAGTAGCACAGAGGATGCGTCACGCAAGCTGAGCCTTCGTTCGGAAAACACCTAGATAGGTGGAAGGAGCCAAGATCCGCGAGAAAGCATCGGAACGTTGACACCGATTGTGGTGGTCCGACGTCGAGCAGTCATCGTCTCCCGACGAGGGTTGCCCATTCGCTAAAGCTGAGGTTGGTGGTGATGACAACGCTGGTCCGCTCGCTGACGCGCCCATCCGCACTTCGTTCCCTCACAAAAATCGACTTGAACTCTAGTGCATCTGTCGGGTTGCCGGCAGGCTTCCGGCTGAAACCGATGGCTATCCTTAACGGCGGCCAACTCGTAATCGAATTCCTAAAGCTGCCACTTCACTTCAGCGGCTCTTGAGTGGCGCGCAACTCTCGCCCACAACGAGCGAGGGCTGGAAGACGACATTGCGCGCGTCGGCGCCGGCCCCGCGACTGATACGATCTACCAACAGACGCAACGCCTCGTTGGTCATATCGATAACCGGATGCTCTGTACGCGTCAGGCGAGGCCGCAGCCCTCCAATGCCGGGAATAGTGTCCGTAGACGCGATCGAAATATCATCGGGGCATTTCAGGCCAAGATCGGCGAGCGCTCTCATGACACCGAGCGCCATGACACCGTTGGCGACATATATCGCAGTCGGGGGCTCGGGCTGCGTCAGCAGTTCGCGAGCGACGGAATAGGCGGTATCCTCCCGAAATTCGCCGGCACGGATATGGTTTGGCGCCGGTGTCAGCCCGCGTGCGCGCATGGCCTCCAGCATGCCATCAAGACGGCCACGGCCTGTTGTCAGATGCAGGGGACCGGTAATGGTGCCTATGCGCGTATGCCCGAGATCCATCAGGTAATTGGTGACCTGTCGGGCGGCAGAGACGTTATCGATGGTGATCGTGTCAGTATTCTGGCCCTCGACGGTGCGGCCAAACAGGACAGTCGGGATCGCTTCACCTTCGCTATCGCGCTGCGGCTGTGTCGAGACGACGTCGACCGGCACGAGGATGATCCCGTCGCAGGAAAGCGCACGGATCCGCGCGAGGATGCGCCGCTCGTTTTCCGGTTTCTCGTCGCTGTTGAACAGGACAAGCGAGTAACCCCAGGCGGCCACCGCCGCCTCTGCAGCCCAGACAAGCCGCGCAAAAAACGGATTGGCGAGATCGGCAACGACCAGCGCGAGCAACTGACTGCGTCCGCGCTTGAGACTGCGGGCCGCCTGTAACGGAGCATAATTGAGCTCGTTGATCGCAGCGTTGACCCGCGCGCGCAGTTCAGGGCTGACATAGGCAGATTCATTGACGACTGCCGATACGGTCGCCGTCGATACTTGTGCACGGTTTGCCACATCTCTTATCGTTGCCATTCGCGGTCGGGACCAATCCAGCTAATCGTTTCGCTGGAATGCTTGCGGCAAATCCGTAAATTTGTCCAGATATTCGGCAAAAATACTTGCGGATTCACGAGAAATCAAGAATGTTAGCGAAACGGTTAGCTGACGTTTGCTGAACATCGGCGGTGGGATTGGGAGGAAAGCTATGAACTTCGTTTCTTTGGGTATTGTGCTCGCGGCTGCAACGCTCGCGGCTGTGCCAGTGCATGCGGCCGACAAGCCGCTGGTTGGTCTCGTTTCGATTGCGGCAACCGAGGCAAATAATGTCCGCTATATCAATGGCGCCAAGAAGGCTGCCGCAGAGCTCGGGTATGAAGTCTCCGTCGTCGATGCTGCGGGCAGCGCCGACCAGGCAAATGCGGCCATCCAGAATTTTGTGCAGCGAGGTGCCTTTGCGATCGCCGATCTCGTCTTTCCTGCATCTTCGATCGGAGCCGGCCTTGATGCGGCCAAGCAGGCTAATATCCCGGTCGTCACATGGGGCGGCGGGCTCGGGTTGAGCGTGGCGGCGACCAACGGTTCCGGCGCGCCGATTGCCGAGCCGGTCATCCAGAAGATGATCGACGATATGGGCGGCAAGGGCGAACTTCTAGCACTCACCTACCGCACCGGCGAGGTCTGCCGAAACCGCGAAACGCTGATGGACAAGATGCTGGAAAGCCACCCGGACATCAAGGTGACGAAGAACGAGGTGCGCATCCCCGGCTATATCGAGGATGGCGCCCAATATGCCAATGCGTGGCTTGCTTCTCATCCTCCGGGAGAAGGAAAGCTGGCGATCTGGGGTTGCTGGGACGATCCGGCAATCGGCGCAATCGGCTCGCTTCGCTCTCAGGGGCGCGATGACGTGATGGTCTATGGCGTTAACGGCAACGCGCAGGCGATCGAAAATATCAGGAACGGTCACATGACCGCGACCGCATGGGAGGACAGTTACACCGAAGGCTACAATATGATTAAGCTGCTGGCGGACATCAAAACGGCCGGCGCGGACTGGAAGCCGCAGGCTGTCGAGGTGCCGGCAGTGCTGATCACCAAGGATACTGTGGCGGACTTCCTCAAACAACATCCCGATGCGGTCCAGTAGGCCGGCTTCGGACAGGATCGGAAGAGAAGCAATGCTTGCGTCCAACCCGGAAAAGGAGGCGTCTTTAACGCCTCCGTTTCTTGTTGCCCGTGATGTCCGGAAAACCTATGGCGGCGTCCAGGCGTTAAGGGGCGTGTCGCTGACGCTCCGTGCCGGAGAAATCCACGGCCTCGTCGGTGCAAATGGCGCCGGAAAATCGACGCTGATCAAGGTTCTTGCCGGTCTCACCTATGCCGATGCTGGGGAGGTGTTGATCGACGGCAACCCGGTCGCCGTCGCCAGCCCGGCGGTCGCGACTGATCTCGGCATGAATTTCATCCATCAGGAGCTCGCTTTCATTCCCGGAATGACCGTCCTGGAAAACATCATGCTGGGCCTGCCGAAAAAGACTAGGTTCGGGATTGTCGACTGGACAGCGATTGCGCGCGATGTCGAGCCGGTCGCCCGACGTGTCGGCATAGTTGCTCCACTGAACGCCAAGGTGAAGGACCTCTCGACGGCGGAAAACTGGCTGATCAATATCTGCCGGGCGCTGATGCGCAAAGCGCGGCTGATCGTCATGGATGAGCCAACCGCATCGCTTTCGGCCGCAGAAAGCGAAAAGCTCTTCAAGATCATTGAGGACTTGCGGGATACGGGTGTTTCGATCCTTTATGTCTCACACAGGCTCGACGAGATCCTAAGGCTGTGTGCCGCTGTCACCGTCTTCCGCGACGGCAATTTCGTGACTGTCATCGACAGACCGAACCTCACGCGCGCCGCTCTTGTCGAAGCGATTGTCGGCGGCGTGGTCGAAAATCTCAGCCACGAAAAACATTATGTGCGGAAGGAAGCGATGCTTTCGGTATCGGGGCTGAGCCGGCTGCCGAAGGTGAAGGATGTTTCCTTTGAACTGCATCGCGGCGAAGTGCTTGGCATAGGCGGCCTTGTCGGCGCCGGGCGCACGGAGTTGATCCGGCTGATTTATGGCGCCGATCGCGCCGATGCGGGGCAGATGACGCTGGACGGCCAGTCCTTTCTGCCGAAGACACCTGCACAGGCGGTTAAGGCGGGGCTCGGGCTGGTGCCGGAAGAGCGTCGCGCCGATGGGCTGCTCCTGACAAAGAGCGTCGCCTTCAATCTGCAGCTCTCCAATCTCACCAATATCATCCGCAATCCAGCGCTGCCGTTGATCGATTATCGTCGCCGCGCAGATCTTTCGTCGCAAACCGTCCGCGACCTCTCGATCAAGGCGCAGTCGATCGAGACGCCGGTCGGCCTGCTCTCCGGCGGCAACCAGCAGAAGGTGGTGATTGGCCGGTGGCTTTTGCGCTTGCCGAAAATCCTCATTCTCGACGAGCCGACCAGGGGCGTCGATATCGGTGCCCGGGCAGATATACACCGGCTGATCCGGGAATTGGCCGCGCGCGGCATGGCGGTCATCGTCGTGTCCTCGGAGCCCGATGAATTGCCCGACCTCTGCGACCGCGTTCTCGTCATGGCGGAAGGCCGCATTGTGCGGGAACTGACCGGCGCCGGCATCACCCGCAATGCACTCGTCGAAGCCAGTTATGCTTTCGACGGCAATGAAAGGAACTGACATGAGCGATCTGGCCGTTTCGACCCGCAGTCTTTCTCCAGGCGCAAAACAAGCGCTCGGCGCTTTTGCCCGTTATGCCACGATTATCGGCCTGCTGGCGATGATCGTTGCCTTTTCGATCCTGTCGCCGCGCGCCTTTCCGACGATCTATAATTTCACCAATGTGCTGAACCAGACATCGCTCGCGATGATCATCGCCGGTGGCCTGACGCTTGCGGTAATCGTTGGCGAACTCGATCTCTCCATCGGTTTTGCCGCTTCACTGCACGGCGTGCTGGTAACAGGGTTGATCGTCTCCAGCAAACTGCCGATCGGCGTGGCGATCCTGATCGTCATCCTGCTCGGCGGCCTGATCGGCCTCGTCAACGGGCTTATCGTCACCAAGGTCAAGGTCAACTCGGTTATTGCAACGCTCGGTGTCGGCACCATCCTGACAGGCCTGTCCTTTGCCTACTCGGCAGGTGTTCCCATCACCGCCGGCGTGCCTGAGGCATTTCTGCAGGTATCACTCGGACGTTTTCTGTTCGGCATCCCGAATAACATCGTCATCATGGTCGTCGTGCTCGGCGCCCTCTGGATTCTCGTGGAGCGAACGGCACTCGGCCAGGAAATCCAGGCCGTCGGCGGCAACCCGTCCGCGGCCAGGCTCGCCGGCATCAATGTCGACCGCGTCAAGATTTTAGGCTTCGTCATTTCCGGCATGTGCGCGGCCTTGACCGGCATTCTCTTGGCCTCGCGCCTCGGGAGCGGCACGACGAGTGCAGCAGATCCCTATCTGCTGACGGCCTTTGCGGCGGTCTTCCTTGGCTCGGCGACGTTGCGCGACGGAGAATTTCATGTGTTCGGAACGTTCATAGGGGCATTGATCATAGCCTTCGGTTTCAACGGGCTGAACATCTTCGGCGCGCCGACCTATTCGCAATACATCTTTCAGGGCGCCATCCTGATCATTGCGGTCGGTCTATCAAGCCTCGGCCGCATTCTTTCGCAACGTTAGGAGTTTACGATGTCCGATCTTTGGGACGTCCACGTCATCGAATTCGCACGGTCAAAAGACCAGCCGCTGATCGACCTCGTCAACGGTGCCCCGCCATCGACAGTTCTTGACCTTCCTTTTGGCTTTGTCTTGGCTCAGAACGGTGACAAGAACGTTCTGATCGACACCGGCTTTCTCAACGAAGGGAGCGGTGCAGAGTTTTCAAAGAAGTTCGGCATTCCCGACTGGATCTCGCCTGTGCGCATGCTTGAAGAGCTTGGTGTCAAAGCAGGCGATATCACCGATATCGTGCTCAGCCACGCCCATTTCGACCACATGGGTTCGATCTCAGCCTTTACCAAGGCACGGATCTTCATCCAGAAGCGCGAATGGCTCTCCTGGAACGAAGCGATGGCCTTGCCGCCACAGTACGGATTTCTAACGGCTATCATAAACCCCGACAACATGCGCTCGGCTTTCGACGCGGCCGTCGAACACCGTTTGGTGCTGGTCGATGGTGACAAGGACAACATCCTGCCTGGCATTCATGTCCGCCTCGGCGAGGGGCATACGCTCGGCCAGCAGTTCGTGATCGTTGAAACCGCCCGCGGACGATTGCTGGCAGCGGGCGATTGCATATATTCGAAGCTCAACCTCACCGGCAACAATCACGACGGCGTTTTCGCACCGCTCAACAATGGTATCGGTAGCATCTGGAAGCAGTTGGAAACCATGGATCGCATCAACGAGGAGATTGCAGGCGACATGTCCCGATTGATCATGATGCACGATAACGACCGCTGGTCACACTTGCCCCTGGTAAAGGAAATCGAGGGCTTCAGGATACTCAAGGCGTCCTAATCGCCGTGGGGCGCCCGTGTGACGAGTTCTATCGTGTTGTTTCCGGCATACAGTCTTCAAGTCGGACAACGGCGTCAGTATAGGGAAAGCCGTTGGCGATGTCGGTTTTCGAAGCAAGAATGAGGTTGTCACCATCCGGTGTTGACGAAATGTCGGAAGACGCGGAACTCGGATCTCTTCCGGGTTCCCAGAAGGAAGCACGGTAGCCCGCCCAAGCGGGGGTAAGTTATCGGAACCAACAGGAAGTGGATCACACGACGCCTGCTGGGCAGCAGAGTCTGGGTTGATAGACTAGCCGCGCGATCCGACCGATCAACCGACAAGCAACACCAATGTTCCAAACGGCGTCAGGGCGGCTCTCCATTATTCACATGCCGGCGTCGTCCAGTCGAAATGGCATTGAAAGGACAGGGCAAAGCAGAGGATGTCCGACGACATGAGCAACAACATTTGCCCATCGGGTCTATACCGATCCATTTGCGGCCATGCTGGGCGGCCTGGTCCGAGAAGCAACCCGTGACCTGAAGGCTTCCGTCAACGCCCCGGCTAGCGAGATGGTTACGCAGCAGGAATTGGACTGGCGTCGACCGGCGGAGGATAGAGCCTTGACTGATGCGAACGTAAAGGACCTCCGCGACGGCAGGTTCAGCTGTTTTGCAGCGGCTGAGTCGATAAGTGATCTCTTACTGAGATCGCTTTAGTGCTTGCATCTCGGAGGCTGTCAGATCAATGCCGACACTCGAAGGACGCTCATTACCTCAGGTTGACGCAACAACCGGCGAAATCAGTGCAGAAGGATTGCGCCAGGCTCTTCTCCGAGCCGCGCGCGAAGCCGGGATCGCCACTTTTTCGATTGTCTCTGAGGCCGCGCTCCCAGGCGTCAGCTTAAATGCACATCTGTCGTTAAGGGAACAATGACCAAGAGAAACTTAACGCCGTGTGCCAACTAAGGCTCGAGATGCGGTTGGGGCGCTTAGGCAAGCTTGGTATTCAAGTGAGGCTAACGAAAAGCCTAAATTCTCGTGTCCCGGGCAGAGACGCGCGCTCGTTAACTCCTGAATCCCGCAAGACTGACCCCGCTAATATTTGGGGGTTGGAGTTGAGGCCACATGTACTAATTTACCGCTATCCGCTGGTTTGTCCGTATGCCTGACTTTAGGCACCCCCATACGGACAAATCAGTTGGTCGTCTGGTTCGACGAGGCCATCACCCGCAAGCCCAAGGCCAGATTTCATCATCGACCGCGCGCATAAGCGGCCGGCTGTCGCGCGGCAGTCACGCCCATATGACCTTCAGGTTGAGTTCAAGCGCCAAAGCGTATCATCGTGTATGTTGGATCAGCGCCGACCATATTGCAGATTTCTTGAAGTTGCTCATCGGTCGCGTCGGCTAAGATCCCTGTCCGCACAAGTACCGAGTCCAGGCCGACTGATTTTGCGCCCAAGATATCGTGTTCGATGCTGTCCCCAATGCAGACAACGCGCCGCGTCTCTGTCACGCCTGCAAGCCTCAATGCGTGCTCATAAATATCGGGATAGGGTTTCCCAAGCCAGATAACTGATCCTCCCATCGTCTCGTAGAGCTTGGCGATGCTACCGGCACCCGGCGCAAGGGCACCGTTGTGCAATTTGTGTATATCAGGGTTCGTACAGTAGCACGGGATGCCATTTTGAGCGGCAGGGCGTAACAGGACTTGGTAGTGTTCCATCGAGATCTGTTCGGCTTCGCTACCTGAGACGATAACGATCTCGGCCGCCGATCCGGTTTCCACTGATCGCAGCCCAAGCCGATCCGCGAGGTTGCTGTCGCCGCCGCTGGAGATCGTCAGACAACGGGAGCCCTTGGCAATCACGTTTTCCGGCCGCGATAGAATCTCGAACGCGACATCCCCCGAGGTGACGAAGAAGTCAAAGCTGTTCGCTGCAAAGCCGAGCTTGATGAGCCGCTCGGAATTGTACTCGCCACTTCTTCCGGAGTTGGAAAGGATGACGATTGTCTTGCCCGACGATGCCAGAATTGCCAGAGCATCAGCCGCGCCTTCGTAGGGGCCGGTATCGTCTCTGAGGACGCCGAACTGATCGATGAAGAAAACGTCATAGGCGTGCTTCAACTGAGCCAAGTCAGTGGGTTGCGGCTTAGACATGGGCATTGTCCAGTTCGGATATCACAAGCGCAGCTGTTCCGACTGCAGCCTCGATCGACTTCGCCGCTATCATCTCCACGCCCATCGCAAGGGCTCTCATTTTGCTCCAGGCCAGGTTTCGTGCTCCGCCACCGACCGTTCTGAGGCTTTTCAATGCTGGCGATCCCAGTTCGTGTAACCGCTGGTAACCCAGCCTTTCGATTTCCGTCATCCCTTCGAGAATAGCGTGGAAAAACACACTGTCGTCGGCCGGCCTCGGCGTTAGTCGCGGAGCATAGTGAGGATCGTTGATGGGGAAACGCTCTCCCGGACGGAGAAGGGGGTAGAAGTCCAGCCCGAGTTTTCGGGCCGGATCAATCATCTGCGTGAGGTCATCCAGCCGGTCATCTCCAATCAGGGCGCGCACGACATTTCCGCCGCTGTTCGACGCCCCTCCAACTAGCCAGAAACCTCCGACACGATGCGAGTATATGCCGTATTGCGGTGCGTTGATCGGAGCATCCGATGCTAGTTTCAACACGATAGTGGAGCCGAGCGCTGTCACGGCGTCGCCAGTAATCGATGCGCCGGTCGCGAGAAATGAGGCGCAGCCGTCGGTCGTGCCCGCATGAAACCAGGCGGTCTGCGGTAGTCCGAGTTCGCGTACATAGCCTTCGATCGGAGCGGTTCTCTTACCTGCTCGGTGTACGATAGGCAGCTTGGTCGTATCCATTCCTGCCGCTTCGATCCAATCTGGCCAACTCTCAATCTCCAGGTCAAAGCCTGTTTTCAGCGCATTGTTTTCGTCACTGAAACGCGCTGGGCAGCCGAGTTTCATCGATATCCAGTCAGCTTGGTGTACGATGGCGGCGGCACCTTTCGCATGAGACAGATGTATTGCTCTTGCGAGGCCCGAATTTGCTCCCACCGCCGCGCTGCCCATCGGAGCCTTGTCTGCAATGCGTTCGACAACCGCCTGATCGGGACAGGGGTCGTTGTACATTAAGACTGAGCCTGTCGGCTCATTTGAGCTATCCAGCGAAAGTACGGTCCCGCTTGTTCCGTCGACGGCTATGCCCTCGATCGAGCCTAGGTCCGCTTTTTCCGAGAGCCCTTCGACTGCTTCCTTGGCCCTGTTCCACCAAGAGGCCGGTTGTCGCAGTTCGTCCGGCGACCTGAACGGCGCGGCCGCGAAAGCGACGGCATTTCCGGCGCGGTCGACAGCTGCTGCGCGAGCACCGGACGTGCCGATATCGATGCCGAGGGCGACGGCTGGGCCAACTTGCCTGTTCACGCGGACTGCCTCACCGATCCTCTATCGAGCGCTTGGCGATATTGCTCGGCCTCCCAATGGGTAAGTTCGTATTCATCGCCCTGTGACAGATATTCGACCTTCTTCCTCATCGGTACCCGGCCGACCACTTCCGCCAGGCAGCGTGCCATTACTTCCCCGCCCGCCGTCAGCGTGCTGGACAGCAGTATCCCTTTGCCGGGGACGAGCAACATCTTAGACACGTCACGGCCCTCATTGTGCAGAGCCGCCTCGAAATCCGCCGCGCTTTGCCCTTGGGGAAGGACACCAATTTCCGTTCCGAGGAATATTACGTGATCCGGGTATAGGGAGCCGCCGAGCGCGATCTCCCTATTGGCTTCCGATATCGCGACCGCGTGGCTATCGACGTCTCGAGCAACGTGAAAGCCGGAACCCTTCGCAATCGCCGAGAGGGCGTCGATATCGGGTGTGTTGGTTTCGCGTGGCTCGCTGGACAGCGCAGAGCTGATTCGCTCAATGCGACTTTCCACTTCCTCGACGGTATCACCGCAAACGATAATGCCGTGATTGAAGAGGATCAACACGTCCGGATTTGACGCGGCAGCCTTATCGATCTCCTTCGCAAGAGGAGTGCCTGGTCGCCTGTAGGGTATTGTTACCCACTTGATGTCGGGCAGGCCATTCATGCGTGCGGCAAGCAGTGCCTCGCGGTCTTCCAGGACGGCAAGTGCGATTGCATTTACGCAGTGGTAGTGCGCAACCACCGGACTTTTGAGAGCTGCGTGAAAACTGGTTTCGATCGATGGTCGCAGTCCGCTGGAGTTCAGTTTCGAAACCACGAAGTCGGTGGACTTCTCCGCGCGAGGATCACCTTCCCGAAGAGCGGCAACCAACGGTTCCACAACTACCGGAACCATGATGTCTTGAGCATTGGCTTTGGAAAGCCAGGTGCCCGATGCCTTCACCCACATGACGCCGTCTCTCTTGATCGACGTATTACCGCCAGCGCCCTGTGTCTTGAGGATATCGCTTCCGATCCGGCTGGAAAGCCGGAGGAAGTCTTGGAAATCATCAGTATTCCTCAGGTCCGGTTCGGTCATGTCTTCTTCCTCCTGCGGCGCTGACCCTTGCTTCAGAACCAACCAGTCCCGTGAGCAAACTTTGGCGTAATCCTATTTACGTGATTGAATGTCGTCAATGATGAAGAATATGCATCGTCCGTATTGCGGTAAGGAAGGACGTGTGATTATAGTTCATCATCGATGCTGAGGGAGAAGCGTCAGTGGAGGCTTGCTTTGAATGATTCCGATCGCCAGCGTTTGATCACCGAGACGCTTCGTGAGAAGCCGTTCGCCTCCGTCCGTGATCTGCAGAAGCTGCTCGGTGTTTCCCCGGCAACGATCCGCCGTGACATCGACAAGCTCGATGAGATCGGTGTAGCACGCAAGGTGTATGGCGGCATTTCGGCGAACGAATCTGCGACCTCAGCACGCCTCTCGGCTCGGCCTTACGACGAGAACCGCGATATTGCCGTAGACGCAAAGCGTGCCATCGCTGAAAAAGCCGCGGGCCTGGTGCGAGACGGGGACTCCGTGATCGTTCATGCGGGGTCGACGTGCTATCAGCTCGGCATTCAACTGGCTCGGCGAAATGTTCGCCTTTATACGAACTCGATGCCATTGGGGGCCTATGTCGGTGAGCACGGTACCTGTCATCTGACGTTGGCGGGCGGGGTGCTTTATCGGGAGCCCGGCATCATCCACGACGCTTCCGCAGGAGCGCCCGACTTCTTCGCGTCGCGGTTCTTCCTGGGAACGCAAGGCATCAGTTCCGAGGGACTTCTCGAATCCCATCCCTTGTTGACCAAAGCTATTGGCGAACTGAGCAACTGCGCGGACGAGATTGTCCTGTTGGCGGACAGCCGGAAGCTCTCAATCCAGCCGCGCAACGTCGTTCTTCCGCTGTCTCGCATCGGGACGATCGTGATTGACGACGGTCTTTCGGATCCCGGAGCGAAGATGCTCGAGGATGCCGGTATTACGATACTGATCGCTACGGTAGGAGGCCAATGATGGTGCCATCGAACGTGGTCGCAGTTTTCGATCTCGGTAAGACGAATTCGAAGCTTTTCGTCTTCGGTTCAGACGGTTCCCTGCTTTCGGAGGCCAGGACAAAGCCCAGTTGGATCGAATACGATGGCTTGCGTGTTCTTGATGACGTCGCGCTCTTCGCTTGGATGACGTCAGCCTTGAAACAGGCCACTGAAGAGCATTCCGTTGGCCACGTCATGTTCTCGGGACACGGGTGCACCTTTGCACTCGTTCAGGATGAAGAGTTGGTGCATCCCGTACTCGATTACGAACAGGACCCGCCTCAGTCGGTTGCGGACAGCATCGACATTTTGGTGCCAGCCTTCAGCGAGACCTATTCGCCGAAGCTCCCATTGGGTTTCAATTACGGACGGCACATCCTCTGGCTGGATGCTATCAAGCCAGAGGCGGTAAGCCGCGCCGACGCCATCCTTTCATACCCGCAGTTTTGGTCATGGAAATTTTCCGGCCGGAAAGTGTCTGAGGTTTCCTACATCGGCTGCCACTCTCACCTTTGGGCACCGCTGCGTGATGATTTCAGCAGTCTGGTTGACAGCCGAGACTGGCGCGAAAAGATGCCAGCGTTCGAACGGGCGGGTGCTGCTTTGGGCAATTGGGAGATCGGGCCTGAACACGCGGTTCCGGTCGTTGTCCACAATGGTGTCCACGACAGTAATTCCGCGCTCTATTACTACCGAACGCTCGGGTTCCAGGACTTTACGCTCGTGTCGACTGGCACATGGGTCGTGATTTTCAATTCGGCATGCCCCCTGGAAGCGCTGGATGAACACCGTGACATGCTCGCAAACGTCACCGTCGACGGGAAGCCGGCTCCGACCATACGGTTCATGGGCGGCCGGGAATATGACATCGCAAGTGACGGCTGGAACAAGCCCATCAGCCTTGAGGCAGTCTCGAGAGTGATCGCGAAGCGGGTATTCGCATTGCCCTCTTTTGCGCCCGGCGGCCCGATGCAGGGGTTCGAAAGCCGCTTTGTGGGGCCTGAGGCGAACGGCGAGGAGAGGGCCGCTGTTGCACTTCTGTATGTCGTTCTGATGACCAATCTTTCATTGGATCTCATCCAGTCCGAGAACGCGATCGTCATCGATGGCGGGCTCGTTAAGACGGGACTGTTCGCTGAGCTTCTTGCTCAGTTGCGCCCTTCGCAGCCGATATTCACCAGCGCGACCGCCGAAGGCAGTGCGTTTGGAGCCGCCGCGTTGGTTTTCGACACTTTGGGTGAGAAGCCCTTTGCGAATGAAACGAATGAGACGGCTTCGTTGCAGGTTTTCGGCCTCGTAGCATACCGCGATGCATGGCGGGCGTTGATCGACAACGGCGAACCGGAACTCGTACGCCCGAGGAAAGAGTTACAGGCATGAACACGGCAGGCGACAACCGCGCACCCGTTCTGGAGATGCGCAATATCAGCAAAACATTCGCGAGCACTAAAGCGCTTACAAACGTGTCGCTTACCGTCTATCCCGGTGAAGTCCACGCGTTGATGGGCGAGAACGGTGCTGGCAAATCGACGCTAATGAAGGTGCTCTCCGGCGCGTACACCGCTGACCCGGGCGGCACCATTCTCGTCGACGGAAAGCCCATCGTTGCGGGAGACCCGATAAAGGCGAAGGCGAATGGCGTTTCCGTCATTTATCAGGAGCTCTCGCTCGCGCCCAATCTGACCGTCGCACAAAACATGTTCCTTGCCGCCGAACCTGCCAGGTATGGCGTCCTGGATAAGGCAGCTGCGCGCACACGGGCCGAGCCGATCCTCAAACAGCTTGGCATTTCCTTCGGCCCCTCGCAGCTCGTAGCGTCGCTCTCGCTGGGTGAACGCCAGATGGTGGAAATCGCGCGGGCCCTGACCACGAACGCCAAGATCATCGTCATGGACGAGCCGACGACTTCGCTCACGTCCAGAGAGACGGAGCGGCTCTTTGAGGTGATCGCGGGGCTCAAGGCGCAGGGTATTGCCATTATCTACATCAGCCATCGGATGGAGGAGATCTATGCCCTCGCAGATCGGGTCAGCGTTCTCCGCGATAGCGCTTATGTGGGTACCCTCGATCGGTCCGATCTGTCCGCCGAAAAACTGGTTTCGATGATGGTAGGTCGCGATCTTTCCTCTTTCTACAAGAAGGAACACCGAGCACCGCAAAGCGCCGCTGAAACGGTGCTCTCCGTGCATGACATCGGAGATGGCCGTCGGGTTCACGGATGCTCCTTCGACGCAAGGGCAGGCGAAGTGCTCGGCATAGCCGGGCTAGTCGGGTCCGGACGGACAGAACTTGCACGGCTCATCTTCGGTGCCGATCCGAAAACATCCGGACGGGTTCTGCTCGACAGCAAGGACATTGTCATTGGCAGCCCGCGCGATGCGATGGACGCCGGGATCGCATACCTGACGGAAGACCGGAAAGGCCTCGGCCTCTTCCTGGATATGACGATCAACGAGAACATCAACATCGGTGTGATCGGCAAGGATGCCGGCAAAGGCGGCATTCTGAACTTCGCCGCGGCGAAGGAACGTGCGGCAAGGGCCATCAAGTCGTTGTCCATTCGCACGTCAAGCGACGGCATCAATGTCGGAGCTCTGTCCGGCGGCAACCAGCAAAAGGCGCTGATCGCGCGCCTGCTCGAAACCAAGCCTCGGGTCATCATCTTCGACGAACCGACACGCGGCGTCGATGTTGGTGCGAAGTCCGAAATCTACCGGATTATCGACGAGCTTGCGCAAACGGGGATCGCGATCGTCGTGATCTCAAGCGATCTGCCCGAGATCATCGGAATCGCAGACCGCGTCCTCGTGATGCGCGAAGGCCGCATAGCGGGCGAGGTCCTGGCGACGCCGGACCAACCAATAAGCCAGGAAGCCATCATGGCGTTCTCCACCGGATCGGCGTCGAAAGTCGCTTGAGGTCGGAAATCAAAGACGACGGGATAAGAATATGACCGCGACATCCACGGACCAGGGCAACGCCGCAAAGGCGAAATTCAGATCGACTCTAACGGCGCTCGGCATGCTTCCGGTGCTCGTGATCCTGGCGATCGGGTTCCATTTGCTAAGTGGTCGCTTTCTCAGCGTGAACAATCTGTCGATCGTCATGCAGCAGGCCTCGATCAACACGGTTCTGGCCGCCGGTATGACGTTCGTTATTCTGACCGGCGGTATCGATCTCTCGGTCGGTTCGATCCTCGCCGCGTCGGCGATGGTCGGTGTCATCGTGTCTCTTTGGCCCGACGTCGGGATGCTGGGAATTCCGGCTGCCATCGGGGTAGGTCTCGCTTGCGGCTTCGTCAACGGAACGATCATTTCGGCACTCAAGCTCCCGCCCTTCATCGTAACCCTCGGGTCGCTGACCGCGATGCGCGGTATTGCCCGACTGCTCGGTAACGACACCACGGTATTCAATCCGGATCTGCCATTCGACTTCATCGGAAACGGCAGCTTCTTCGGCGTGCCATGGCTTGCCATCATCGCACTGGCGACGATCCTGATCTCATGGTTCATCCTCAAGCGCACCGTGTTGGGCACCTGGATCTATGCTGTCGGCGGAAACGTGGAGGCCGCGCGCCTGACAGGTATCAAAGTCCCGCTTGTGCTGCTGTTTGTCTATTCGATGTCCGGCCTGCTTTCGGGGCTTGGCGGTGCCATGTCCGCAGCACGCCTGTATGCGGCGAACGGCCTTCAACTCGGCCAATCCTATGAACTCGATGCGATCGCCGCCGTCATTCTCGGTGGAACCAGCTTCGTGGGAGGCGTGGGATCGATCTGGGGGACGCTGATCGGGGCTCTCATCATCGCCGTGCTGTCGAACGGTCTCATCCTCGTCGGTGTCTCCGACATCTGGCAGTACATCATCAAAGGGCTTGTCATCATCGTGGCCGTAGCGCTCGACCGCTACAGGCTCAAAGGGCTTAGCCGCACCTGACGTGTGGCTGGAGGAACCGGGGTTGCCGGATAACGGGGCGCAGGAAGCGCCATAAGGAGGAAGAATATGCGCATGATTTCGAAACTGCTCGCAGCGACCGCACTGGCCGCAGCCATCGCAATGCCGGCAGCTGCCAAGGACCTTCAGAAGATCGGCATTTCCGTCGGCCTGCTTGGCAATCCGTTCTTCGTGGCTACCATCAAGGGCATCGAGGACCGCGCCAAGGAAATCAATCCGAACGTTCAGGTCACCTCGGTTTCGGCCGACTACGACCTCAACAAGCAGGTTTCGCAGATCGACAGCTTCATCGCAGCTGGCGTTGACATCATCATGCTGAACGCGGTCGACGCCAAGGCGATCGCCCCCGCCGTCAAGAAGGCGCAGGCGGCTGGCGTAATCGTCGCTGCCTTCGACGTCTCCGCACCGGGTGCTGACGTCACGGTCATGACGAACAACATCAAGGCCGGCGAAGAGGCCTGCCAGTACATTGTCGATCAGCTCAAGGGCAAAGGCGGCGTCGTCATTATCAACGGCCCCGCATCGTCCTCGATCCTTGACCGTGTCCAGGGTTGCAAGAACGTCCTGACGAAGAGCCCTGACATCAAGATCCTCTCCGACGATCAGAACGGTCAGGGTTCGCGCGACGGCGGTTTGTCGGTCATGCAGGGTCTTCTGACGCGGTTCGACAAAATCGACGCCGTCTTCGCGATCAACGACCCGACGGGCATCGGTGCCGAGCTTGCCGCCAAGCAGCTGAACCGCAGCGAGTTCTTCATCACCGCAGTCGACGGTGCCCCGGATATCGAAAAGTCGCTAGCCAGCGGCAACTCGATGATCAAGGCCTCCGCTTCGCAGGACCCCTATGTGATGGCCGGCGACGCACTTAAGATGGCTGTCGACGTCCTCAACGGCAAGAAGCCGGCGGAAAACACTGTACTCCTCGACCCGAAGCTGATCACGGCTGACAACGTCAAGGACTACAAGGGCTGGACCGCAGCTCGCTAAGGTCTCCTCCCGAGTAGCCCGCCAAGCTTTCGAGCATGGCGGGCTGCGACCCGAAATCAACCAGGAATACGTTTCATGTCCAAAATCGGTGTCCACTCGTTTGTCTGGAGCGCAGGATCTACCAAAGACGAACTGGAGAGAACCCTCGAGCGATCCCACGAACTCGGTTTCAAGCTCGTCGAGTTCTCGTACCTGGACCCCAACCAGGTCGACGTAAATTGGCTGGCGTCTCGTATTCGACAGCTTGGCCTGGATGTCGCGGTAAGTATGGGGCTGCCGACGGAAGGCGATATTTCCAGCGAGGATGGATCGGTGGTCGCGAACGGCGAAGCGATCCTCGATCGCGCGGTCGCGCTGGTCCGCGATCTCGGCGGCACAAAGCTTGCAGGCATTCTGAGTTCGTCTCATGGAAAGCAGGAACACGCCCTATCCCGTAAAGGATGGGATAAGAGCGTCAGTACGCTTTCGAAGGTCGCCGATCGTGCAAAAGCGGCTGGCGTCACTCTCAACCTCGAGATCGTCAACCGCTTCGAAAGCAACGTGCTCAATACGGCAGCGCAGGGCCTCGCTTACATCAAGGATACCGGCGCCTCGAACGTGTTCCTTCACCTTGATACTTTCCATATGAACATTGAAGAGGCGGATGTCGGCTTGGCAATCCGAAACGCCGCAGACAAAATCGGCTATGTCCACATCGGTGAAAGCCACCGTGGCTATCTTGGGACGGGCAATATCGACTTTGCCTCGATTTTCGACGCCCTGATCGCCATCGGATGGGACGACTACGTGACCTTCGAATCCTTCTCGACAACAATCGTCGATAAGGATCTCTCGTTGAAGACGGCGATCTGGAGAAATCTTTGGGAGGACAACGCAGCGCTTGCCAAGCATGCGCGGGCGTTTATCGAGCTCGGATTGGAAACGGCAAAGCGTAAGGCCGAATTGGTGAAGGCGGCCCATTTGCCAACGGCTTGAAATTTTCGGTTTCGGATCCCATTGCTTCGACGTTCAAGCTCTGTGCTGGGGTTAGTCGTTGAGCTGCGAAAACGTCTTCTCCGCGAACTCGGCGGAGTAGCCGTTCTTGATCTACCCGCTGACGATGGGTCTGTGCGCCCGCGCAAAATCGTGGGAGGCCGAAACCATCGGGTAAAGATCCGTCCGGTCTGCATCAGCCGATCTCGTACACTCTCGTAAAATCAGGGCGTCTCGAATGTCCTTCAACGTGGGTCCATCGCCGCCCCTCCGGTTCTGCCGCCGTCTCGCCATCTCGTCTCCGGACGCACCGGCCTAATGCCAATGGCGACTGACTACCTGATCCGCGACCTATGCCGGCAGATCCCTCCATCCACTAAGGCGCTTGAAGGAGCCGATATGCTTTCGGAACATCGATGCCGATCGCGTCGCCCACTCCATCGATGATCGGCCGGCATGACAACGAGCACTTTATCTTGGCTATTGCTTCCACAGTCATCGCCATTCTATATGTAGGCATGTACCTACAAGGAGACATTCGATGAGCGTCACCCGTTTGTCTGGCCGAGAATTGAACCATGACGTCAGTAGGGCCAAGAAGGCCGCCCAAAAAGGGCCCGTGGTCATTACAGATCGCGGCAAACCGTCGCATGTGCTGATGACATATAGCGACTTCGAGCGACTAACCGGCAAGCACCCAAATCTCGTCGAGGCTCTTTCAATGCTTGGTTTGTCGATGATCGAATTGGATCCACCGAGAGCAAGGATTGTATCTCGCGAGGTCGATTTATCTTGAAATACCTGCTGGATACGAACGTCGTCTCCGAGCTGCGCAAAGTTGGGGATGGTAAAGCAGATGCCAATGTGACGAAGTGGGTTGGTGCGCAAAATTCTGACGATTTGTTCATTTCAGCGATTACTGTCTTGGAAATCGAGCGCGGGATATTAGGCATCCAGCGTCGCGACGCCTCCCAGGGTTCCCGCTTGAGAACATGGATGGACAGCCGTCTTCACCCTGCATTCGCCGAGCGAGTTCTGCCGATCGATGACGCGATAGCGACGCGCTGTGCCCACTTGCATATTTCAGACCGCCGCAACGAGGTCGATGCATTGATCGCCGCCACCGCGCTGGTTCACGGTCTAACTGTCGTCACACGCAATATTCAGGATTT
Source organism: Sinorhizobium sp. B11 (assembly GCA_039725955.1). Taxonomy (NCBI): domain Bacteria; kingdom Pseudomonadati; phylum Pseudomonadota; class Alphaproteobacteria; order Hyphomicrobiales; family Rhizobiaceae; genus Sinorhizobium; species Sinorhizobium sp. B11. Next base: position 497,703 of record CP091035.1, on the reverse strand, counting down.
TGATGATACCGGCGTGATCGTCATCGATCCTTGGCAAGACTGAAATCAGCTACCGGAGTCCGCTCGGGATTGTCCTGTTCGCAACCGACGACCGATATCTCCCGTGTTATCATTGGAGTTGCCGTGAACCGCACCGGGTTTGCCGGAGGCCATTTCGTTTAAGTTATGCGGCCACGGCCGGTGCGTCCAGCATGGCGTAGTATCGTTCTTCGGCTTCTGCTGGCGGTGTGTTGCCGATGGCTCCAGAAGGCCACGGTTGTTGAACCAGTCGACCCATTCCAAAGGGGGTGAAACCTTGTTCGTTGTCTTGCTCATATCGACTGCACTTTCTCAGAAGTTAGAGCCTCCGGCAAACCCGGTGCGGTTCAGAACGGTGATTTCTCTGCTGCCGAAAACCTTTATCGTGCCGCTCTGAGGCATCGGCCAAGTGATAGCAATACGCTTTACAACCTTGCCAACCTCGCCAGGGCCGCTAGCGATAAAATCGCCGAACAAAGCTACCTCGAACAGGCAGAAAAGATTGAAATGCCTACCGGAACAACGGATGATCATCGATGATCGCCACGGGAACAACATTCAATGATTGCATCCATCGCTATGTCGATACTTGACGGCTTGGAGCCTCTAGTTGAGCGGCCCGTTCTCAGTCGCATGTTCTCTAGGGCTTGCCAGGACGTGGGACTCCACTAGCTAGTTCCGCGAAATCGGTGTCCGGAAGAGGAAACTTATGCAGGATTCTCGCAAAGGTCTGCTTGTCACACTGGCTATGATAATCGCGGGCGTCGCCGCGTTCTTCGTCTTTCTCTATCTGACCGGGCACGATCCCGACGAAAGTTCGCTGACCCTGATCGAATGGGTGATCGGCGGAATCCTAGTTGCGCCGGGCTTCGGCTATCTCGTGAAATGGAGGCGGGCGAGGGACGGCTAGTTTGCCCGCCAGACACTTGAGAATGAAGTGACGCGCGGCGAACGATCTGCCGGAGTTGGACCGTTGATGACACCTGACGAACTGAAGATCGTGCGTCGAGCACTACACGGTGACGTGCCCGGCGCACTGGGGGGGCAATCAAAAGCCAGTCCTCGATCTCGAGCTTGTTGAAGCGATCCAGTATGTCGCAGACCAAAGGGCCGGAAACAGCGACGTACCGTCGCCGAGGTGCCCTTCAAATGACCTTGAAGACGTCCTGCTAATCTGGCTGTCTTGCAAGAGGTCGCGCGTGCTCCATTTCCCTGCAACGACATCATGGGGAGGACGCAGGAATGGCAAATTGGTTGGCGGCGTATCAATTCGACGTTCAGTTTCTTCCCCATCTCGCGGCACTTCTCTTCGCATATCTGCTCGCGCTTCCCATCGCTTGGGATCGCGAACGCAACGAACGTAGTGCCGGTCTCCGGACGTTCCCTCTGGTCGCGATCGCGGCTTGCGGCTTCATCCAAGCGGCCGAAACTGTCACCCGCGACAACGCGGAGGCGACAGCTCGGATCGTCGAGGGCCTAATCAACGGCGTCGGCTTCATCGGCGGCGGAGCGATTCTCGTCGGCAAGGCAAGCATTCGAGGCACCGCAACGGCGGCAAGCCTGTGGGCGACGGGTGCGATCGGAGCGGCGGTCGGGCTCGGGGCATATGAAACGGCAATCGTCCTCTCGATCGTCACGTTCGCGACGCTCCGTTTCATGACGACCTTCAAGTCCGAGGGAAACGAGCCGGGCGATGCGAACCCGAATAGTTCAACGGCGGAAAAGACTTCAGAATAGATCGGTTGAACGCTACCAGCCGGCGGAGGCAGGCCTCTTCCAGACGTCCCGGGGCGTCAACAAAGCCAGTCCCGAATTAAAGAAGCTGTTTGATCTCTACACCAGCAAGAAGCGCGACTGCATGCTCCCTGTTTTCCAAGGCAATCTCACCTGTAAAATAAAGAAGAGCCACAACGCAAAGTGTCCGGATGCGACCAGCGACATCGTTGGAACCGGTGAAGGGGCCGACTGGCAACGGCTTGCCAAGGTCTGTCCCGCATTTGCAGCCCAATATGCGGCAATCGTACTACGCAAGAGCGGGGGGCTTAAGGCGAATTCAACCCTATTCGGAAGCAGCAGGCGGAAGTTTTTCCGCAATGCGATTCTATGCTCGAGTGTGTCCAGCGGTTTTTCAAGAAATCCGGCGGTGTGTTCGCAGTTTCAGTAGGTTCAACCTCACTCGAATTAATATCATTTCTGAGCGCCACCTGCGATGGCACCTTTCGAGCAGGCGAAGCCTACTAGGTCGACTGAACGAGATTTCTGATGAATGGCGTGACTACAACGGTGAAGTTGGCCCATGTCCGTCTTTGCCAAACCAATCAATGTTCGCGAGACCTATGTGCGCGATAGCCTAAAGACAACGTGAAATGCTTACGACGAGCGGCGATGATCGTCTGAAGCTCAGATGAGCCAAATGCCGCGAAGTAGGAATGCGCACGTGTGTAACGACAATGGCTTTACGGACCTCGTAAAGATATTGTCGTTACGCTATATAGATGCAAACTGGAGTTTGCCATGCCGACCTCACACACGAGCAAAAGCTCGGACGCAAGCGTGCCGTTGAATATGCGCATCAAGCCTGCGACCCGCAACTTGATCGATCGCGCCGCTGAGTTGCTTGGCAAGACGCGAACGGATTTCATGTTGGAAGCGTCCGAGCGCCGAGCCGAGGAAGTGCTGCTCGACCGCAGTATCTTCACGGTGAGCCCCGAAATCTACGCTGAATACCTTGCCCGGCTCGATGCACCCACGCAGCCCAATGAACGTTTAGCACGCACAATGTCGACCAGAGCACCGTGGGATGAGGCGTGACCCTCAGCGCACCAGCACCCCTGGCCGAACATCATGAGCTGACTGAATTCAATTCCGGCGTCGCCGAACTGGACGACTGGCTGCGTCGCCGCGCTCGTTCTAATCAAGCAAGCGGGGCATCGCGGACCTTCGTCGTGTGCGACGAGAGCCGCGTCATCGCCTATTACGCACTCGCCTCCGGCGCCGTGAAGCAGCCGGAAGCGCCTGACCGGTTTCGGCGCAATATGCCTGATCCAATTCCGGTCGCCGTGCTTGGTCGCCTCGCAATTGATCAATTCTGCCAGGGGCGTGGTATCGGCAGGGCATTGGTCCGCGACGCGGGCCTGCGCCTGCTCAATGCCGCTGAAGTCCTCGGCATCCGAGGTATGCTCGTTCATGCGATTTCAGATGACGCACGAGCCTTCTATGAGGCCGTCGGCTTCCTGCCTTCTCCCTCCGACCCTATGATGCTGATGGTCGGGTTGCATGATCTCAATAACGCGGTGAACCCTTAGGCGGAACTCGTCAAAGTTTCGGTTGAATGCATTCCATCTCGCCTCTAATTCGATGAATTTTTGGCAGAAGGTCCCGACATTAAACGAGGGCCGCGCGTCCTCATCCCTTCAAGACCTTAAAAGCGCATCAATGACCTGTGCGCGCCTTTCTTCGCGTACTTCATGGCGCACAGGAATGGCCAGAATTTCTGGCGACAAGCTAACAGATCGTGCGCTTGGCCGGCGGTTCGGTCCACATTAAAGCGTGGAACTGAGGGGCGCTTATTTAAGAGGGCTTAACTTAGCTTCTTCCTTATTTAAGAAAACGACACCTTGCTTAAATAGCGGCCGAAATCATACTCGCTCGATGTCTGATTCCGAGCCTGTAACCGTTTATCTTCAGGCAGGTTTCGGTGCCCGGAATTTAGAAGTAGCCGGTGCGTAGGCGTGGCAGACGCTAGCGCATTCAATCAAATACAGAAACATCGGTCTCAAACACCCTCCGTTCTTATAAATCGGAAGTCATTGTAAACTAGAACCTTGCCCGCTGAACGGCGGTTCGATTCCATTAACTGCCTAAAATCGGGGCGGCTGGTTCGCATCCCGCGAAAGCGAGAGTTTTGACCCCCATGTGCTGCAGGCGTCTTTTCAAAGCCACTTGAAAGTTTGCTTCATTCTGCGTACTTTGATATCAAAGTCATCGTTTCTGTAGGAATGATATCAGTGCCGGCGGTTACTATCCGAAATCTTTCTGAGGAAACACATCGTGCCTTGCGGGTGCGAGCGGCTCATCACGGTCGCAGTACTGAAGCCGAGATCCGTGACATCCTCGAGGCGGCCGTTCGTCCCGCAGAACGCGTAAAGCTCGGCTCGTTGCTGGCGGCTATCGGTCGTGACGCTGAGCTTTCCAACCGTGACGTTGAAGCCTTGCAGAAAAGTCGCGACAAGATGCCTGCTGAGCCGATGACCTTCGAATGATCTTGCTGGACACCAATGTAATATCGGAACCATGGAAGCCGGCTCCCAACGAGACAGTGGTCGCGTGGTTGGATGCCCAAACCATCGAGACGCTGTTCCTTTCGGCAATAACGATCGCTGAACTTCGCTTCGGGATCGCGGCTATGCCGTCGGGAAAACATCAAACTATCCTTCGTGATCGTCTTGAGGGTGAAGTGCTGCTGCACTTTTCCGAGCGTATCTTGCCATTCAATCTGGTGACTTCACAATTCTACTCAGAACTGATGGCTCGTGCCCGAGTATCTGGGAAACCGATTGGCACGGCTGACGGCTACATTGCTGCCACAGCAGCAGCCAACGGCCTAGCGGTCGCAACTCGCGACACAAGCCCGTTCGAGGCCGCTGGATTGAAAGTGATTGACCCCTGGGTGCGATAGCGACAGGTGGATCTAGACGTCGTAGGTTCGTATCGGTTCAAACAGGTCATCTTGAGCGCGCCTGTTTTGGCTAGCGTCCATTCACAACGGGACGATTTCTCCGTCGAAATAAAAACCTCCCGTCTTTTCGTGTTCATCCAGTGTCGCCAGCCACACGATCCCGCTAGCCGCCTCCTCAACCGTCCGGTAGCTGGAATGCCCGTTGAAGTCGGTGGCCGTATAGCCGGGGTCCGCCGCATTGACAGTAATGCCTGAACCGGCCAGGTCCTTCGCAAAAGCCACGGTGACGGCATTTAGCGCGGACTTAGAGCTGTTATATCCGAGGAAATTGACGCCGCAGAACTGATTGTCTGGATCGGAAAGCCATGCGAGCGATCCAAGCCCGCTGCTGACCATGACTATGTTTGCGCTGCCCGCACTCCTCAGGAGAGCCAGGAAAGCCTGCGTGACGCGAACGGGTCCGAAGACGTTGGTCTGGTAGATGTGGCGTACGTCGTCGACCGACTGCTGGGAGGGCGGGACCATCGCGCCGGGAATGCCGGCATTGTTGATCAGAATGTCGAGCTTGCCATCCTCGCTCTGGACGCGAGCCGCCGCCCGCGCAACAGAGGCGTCGTCCGTCACGTCGATCAAAAGACCGTACGTCGATCCCTTCGGCAGCAAGGAGCCTGACGGCCTCTGCTCCGCGTGCCTCGTCGATGGGAAGCGAGGAGCGTTCTCGCAAATATTGGAGCAACAGACATGCCGCTTTGACTGGCGAACTTGCGTCGGAAGCAAGGTGAACCGACGTTCGAGACCAGTCAAAGCGATCAATCTTGACAGGGCTCGACGCCACGAAACAGCTAGTTCGGTGTGTTCGTTGGTACATGAAGTGAAGCGCCCGCCTTTTGAGCCGCCGCTGCTAGGCGCCTGTCTCTGGTCCACAAGGTTGATCGCCGATCAAGCAACACGGAAGCCAGCAAAAGCGCATCCGTATAGCCGATCCCCATGCTGAAGATTGCGTGCCGAGCAATCATCGTCATGACCTCGTCGTGCGATGCAATGAGTGCTTCGCGCTGCGCGGCTAGAAACGCCATCACGGCGTCGCGGTTGCGAAGACTGCCGAGCGCCAACTCTCCGATCACGACAGGGTGGCACAGTAGGCGGTCGTCTTCGATGATTTTGCGTAGCTCTGCCTCATTGTGGCGGAAGTGATCAATCCAGATCGAGGTGTCTACGAGTATCACTTGGCAGCTTCGCTCCGGCGCCGTGGAGCAGCCTCTGCGTCAGGCATGGTACCGCCCAGCGCGAGAAGGCGCTTTCCAGACTCGACGCGTACTAGTGTCTCCAGTGCCTGGCGCACGAGCGCAGCAGTTTCCTTTGTTCCGGTGAGGGATCGTGCCCTCTCCAAGAGGGTGTCGTCAAGATTGATGGTAGATCGCATGCTCAGACCTCCGAACGCAAAGGCGTTACAATTAGCACCATTTGGTGCGAAAATCCATGCCGTATTCGCACCGGCCCGTGAGGTGGTGCGAAAGGGCGCGATCGCTGGCGTGGCCGGGCACATGAGGGTTGAGCGCTTCTCGCGCCCTCGGAGCGGGCGCCAGGCGCGTCGGCATGAATTACTCCGCGTCGCTAGACGAAGCGATAGCGGAGGCGGAGTGCTACCGAGCTGCCCTCCGCCCGCTTGGTCCAGAAAGCCCTTTGGGATATCTCGCTATTCACCAATGGAGATGAAAATGCCTGACGTGGCAACTATGATCGATGTGCTTAATTCGCCCGAATCCTAAGTCAGCATGTGCTTGCTGGCTAGACAGGTGGTCGCCGTTTCCGTTGATTGACGTCGACACCTACCAGAACGTCGATCTTGCTACAGCTTGTAGCCGCCGCTGGTCTCTATGACCTGCGCTGTAACCCATCGACCTTCGTCCGAGGCTAGGAAAGCGACCACCGCAGCGACATCGGAAGTCTCGCCGAAGCGCCCCAGTGCGGTGCGCCAGGCCCGACATGAAAGAACAAGGCGATGCCCGAAATCAATGAAACGAGGAAGAGGCCTGTAATGATGGGGTGGCGTAGCGCTGGAAGACTTGCTGCATTGGCTGCTCCAGTTCTGGCTCTGTCTCGTCGTGTTAGCTAATGCTCATGAACAGTTAAGACTTTCCAAGGTTCCATCACCGTGGGCGAGACAGGCGGATCCCGTCCATGTTTTCAATTGACCTGATGTGACCGGGCAATCAACCTCTCCCTTGATCAGCGCCGTTTCTGTCGCGCCATTGTCCGCGCGCCGCTATGCCGAAGCCACCCTGTGCGTCCTGTTGCTGGCCGATCCTGTCGGATCGCCCCTGGTTCTGAGGGATCGCTATTCCCTTATGCGAAGCCTGACCGCCGACCGTGCGTCGACCGTGCCCTGTCAGCGGAGGAGAATGTTTCGCCGCCGGAGGCGAAGATCAGCCGTGGTGGGCGGCAGAGAGGAAGAGGAGGGACGGAGCTTTGTGACGGATTGGAAGGGTTGGAGAGAGGTTCCGCCCGGTTCGTCATGGAGAACCGACATGGCTCAGAAGATTGAGAAGTCTGGGAAGATCGAGAAGAGTGGAAAGACTGAGAAGATCACGCTTGCGATCGCCTGCGACATTCCCTTCAACAAGCTGGTGCTCAGCCAGGAAAACGCCCGTAAGGTCAAGGCGGGTGTGTCGATCGAGGAGCTTGCCGAAGACATTGCGCGGCGCGGTCTGTTGACCAGCCTCAGCGTCCGTCCCGAGCTCGACGACGATGGCAAGGAGACCGGCATGTATCGCATCCCGGCCGGCGGGCGTCGCTACCGGGCGCTGGCACTGCTGGTGTCCTCGAGGCGTCTGTTGGAGACGGCGGGCATTCCCTGCGTCATCAGCAGGGGCGAGACGGCGGAGGCAGAAGATTCGCTTGCCGAGAACGTCCATCGCGAGAGCCTGCATCCGCTCGACCAGTTCCGCGCCTTCGAGACCCTGCGCGGGCAGGGCAAGGACGAAGAAGAGATCGCCGCGAGTTTTTTCATCCCGGTCGCCACCGTTCGGCAACGCCTGCGCCTGGCGTCCGTCTCGCCAAAACTTCTTGATCTCTACGGCGAAGATGCCATGACGCTCGAGCAGCTGATGGCCTTTTCGATCAGCAAGGACCATGCCCGTCAGGAACAGGTGTTCGAGGCGATTGCCCGCTCGCACAGCCGGGAGCCCTATTACATCAGGCGCTTGCTGACCGAGACGGCGGTCCGGGCGGCCGACCGGCGCTCCGTCTATGTCGGTATCGATGCCTATGAGGCGGCCGGCGGTGTCGTCTTGCGCGATCTCTTCGACGAGGACAGGGGCGGATGGCTGCAGGATCCGGCGCTGCTCGATCAGCTCGTACTGGAGAAATTGAAGAGCGATGCGGCGGCCCTACAGGCGGAAGAAGGCTGGAAATGGGTCGAGGTGGCCTTCGACTTTCCCTATGGCCACACGTCGGGCCTTCGCAGGGTCTACGGTCACCAGGCCGAATGGAGCGAGGAGGATCTTGCCCGTCACGATGTTCTTCGCGCCGATTACGATCGGCTCGATGCAGAATATGCCTCCGCCAGCCAGTATTGCGAAGAGAACGAGCAGAGGCTCGAAACGCTCGGTGCGGAGCTCGACCGTCTGAACGACCGTCCCTTCGTCTTTGATCCCGACGAGCGTGCCCGCGGCGGTGTCTTCGTCTCGCTCGAGGCGGACGGCAGGCTCCGGATCGAACGCGGCTATGTCAGGCCCGAAGACGAACCGCAGGTGGAGATGATGAGCTGCGTCAGCGACGACCAGGACAGCATCGTCGTGTCCGAGCGGATGCAGCCGGCCGACGGGGTTGTATCGGAGGTAGAGGCCGAGGCAGCAAACGAGGCCCAGATCGATGACGGGGAGGAGACGCTGAAGCCGCTTGCCGATCGTCTGGTCCTTGACCTGACCGCCGCCAGGACCGTCGCGCTGCGCAACGCGCTCGCCAGGGATCCCGAGGTCGCCTTCGTCGCCGTCCTCCATGCCTTCGTGCTGAAGACCTTTTATCTGCGGGGCGCAGACACGTGCCTGGAGATCACGGTCCAAAGCGCCCGGTTGAGCGAGACATCGGGATTGGGCGACTTGGTCGCCGCCCGGGAAATTGCCGAGCGGCAGGAAGCCTGGGGGTACGACCTGCCGAGAGATCCGGCCGCGCTCTTCGCCTTCCTCATCGGTCTCGACGACCGCAGCCGGCAGGCGCTGTTTGCTCATTGCGCTTCGCTATCGCTCAATGCCGTAATCGAACCCTGGAACAGGCGCTCGCGCGCCATAGCCAATGCCGACGAGATCGCCCGCGCCATCGGCTTCGACATGATCGAGGCCGGCTGGACGCCGACGGTCGAGGCCTATCTCGGCCGCGTCACCAAGGCCCATATCCTGCAAGCCGTCTGCGAGGCGAAAGGCGAGCAGGTCGCTGCATTGATCGCCCATCTGAAGAAGCCCGACATGGCCCGCGAGGCCGAGCGGCTGTTGGCGGGCAGCGGTTGGTTGCCGGAGCCTCTGCGCCTGCCGGCTATCGAGGCTGACGATCCGGACCTGATCGAGGGCGGGAACGATACCGACAGGGATAGCATCGGCTCGGAAACGATCGAAGAACCGGTGCCGATCGATGAGGTTCAAGGGACAGACGAGTTCGACGGTATCGACGAGGATCCCGATATCGCTGAGCCCGCAGAGACCGACGCCATCCATCCGATCGCCGCCGAATAGCGGCCTCCGCGCCAGGACGGCCCGGTTCCACGTGGTGCCGGGCCTGTTCGCTCAAACCTGCCATCCCCATTCCTTCACCCCGAGCCGGCCACAGCGCCGGCCTTTTCGTTTCAGGAGATCTGTCATGACCAATTCCAGTATCAACAGTCCCGTCTCGTCTTCCGGCTTCAAGGTCGATATTTCGCGCGGCGAGCGCATCGGCCGCGTCTCGTCCGAATGGTTCTCGCGCCCCGACGACGAGCGCTTCCTGTCGCTCAGTGCACTCTACGACACCGTGCGATCGCGGGCCGATCGGGCGCATGCCCGCACCATCGAGACCAGCGCCATTCGCGTCGAAGCCACGCGCGACAATGCCGAACGGCTCGAACTGATCGTGCCCGGCGAGAACGCATGCCGGGGTCAACGTGATGCTCAACCGATCGCGCCGACCCATTGGAGCTACGGCCAGCTCTGCAGCCTGGTCGGCGCGCCCGCGACCTATATGCGCCAGCTGCCGGCGCCGCTTGCCGCCATCAATCTTCAGCACGGACTGCTGTCCCATCGCGCCGAACTGGTGAAGACGCTGGAGATGGACGACGGGCGGCTCGAGCTTCGCGCCGTCACCGGTCCCGACTATGGCCGCATCTGGGACCATGAACTGGTCGCAGCCGTGATGAAGATCGCCGGCAATGGCACCGGCGACACGATGTGGAAGGTGCCGGGTCAGCTCGACTGGACGACCATGATCCACAATCCCTTCGTCGATATCACCAAGGATACGACAACGCTTTATGCCAGCGACCGCGACGTCTTCCTCTTCCTCGTCGACGATACCCATCCGATCGAGGCAGGGCGTCTTCCGAACGGCGAGCCCGATCTCTATTTCCGAGGCTTTTATGCCTGGAATTCCGAGGTCGGCTCCAAGACGCTCGGCATCGCCTCGTTTTATCTGAGGGCGGTCTGTGCCAACCGCAATCTCTGGGGCACGGAGCAGTTCGAGGAAATCACCATCCGCCACTCGAAATTCGCCGGCGAACGTTTCGCCCATGAGGCGGCACCCGCATTGGCGACTTTCGCCAATTCGTCGCCCGCCCCCTTCGTTGCCGGCATCAAGGCGGCACGCGAGACGATCGTTGCCCGCCATGACGACGACCGCGAGGCCTTCCTGCGCCGCCGCGGTTTCTCCAAAAGCGAGACCGGCAAGGTGATCGACATGGTGCTGTCGGAGGAGGGCCGTCCGCCGGAGTCGATCTTCGATTTCGTGCAGGGCATAACCGCGCTGGCGCGCACGCGGACCAACCAGGACATCCGTCTTGATCTTGAGGGCAAGGCGAAGAAGCTGCTCGAAAGTGCCAGCCAATGACAGGTACGGCCTCCGACCTGGCAGACCGCCTCGCGCGTCATGCCGAGGCGGTCTGCCGTCATTATCTGTCGGCCGGCCGGCGATCCGGCAATTACTGGATCGTCGGCGATACGGGCAACAATTTGGGTCGGTCGCTCTTTGTGCGGCTGACCGGTCCGCGCGCCGGCCGCTGGAGCGATGCGGCGACCGGCCAATATGGCGATCTGCTCGACCTCATCCGCCAGACCTGCGGCCTGATTGCCTTTGCCGATGTTGCAGACGAGGCACGGCTGTTCCTCAACCTGCCGCGGCTGGAACCCATGGCGGCAGAATGGCGGGACGCCAATGCACTCGACAGCCGATCGACCGCGGCGCGGGCAGGGCTGCTGTTTGCCAGTGCCGTGCCGATCGCCGGCACCTTGGCGGAGCGCTACCTGCAGAGCCGCGGCATCGAGAGCGCCGCACGCCATCGCGCCCTTCGCTTCCACCCCTCCTGTTACTACCGAGATCTTACGACCGGCGAAATGACGCGTCTGCCAGCGCTGATCGCTGCGATCACCGATGTCGAAGGCAGGCTGACCGGTGTGCACCGGACATGGCTTGATCCCGATGGAAACGGCAAGGCCCGGATCGACGAACCGCGCCGGGCACTCGGTCGCCTGATCGGCAATGGCGTGCGTTTCATCATTTCGCCGGGATCGCATAGCCCGGTCCTGGTCGTGGGCGAGGGCATCGAGACCGTGCTCTCTCTTTCGGAAATACTTCCCGGCATGGCGATGGTGGCAGCGCTTTCGGCCCATCATCTCGCAGCCTTCCTGCTGCCTGCGACATGCAAGCGCCTCTATATCGCTGCCGACGCCGATGCGGCCGGACGCCACGGTGTCGAGGGATTGGGCCGGGCCACCACCGCTCTCGGCGTGCTGCCATTGGTGCTCACGCTCGAGCTTGGCGATTTCAACGAGGACCTGCGTCGGCTTGGATCTTCCCGTCTAGTGGCGAACCTGCGCCGTCAGCTCGTCCGGGACGATGCGGCCGCCTTTCTTTCGCGATAGCGGCGCCCGGCGTTGAGACGCGAACGTTTCTGCGGTGAGGCCGTTGAGCGCGCGGTTGACGGATCGCCATAAGTGGGGCCGCGCCTGCGGGCCTGTCGGGAGGCGACCCGTACCATGCCGGTCGCAGCCTTCAACGGATCGGTCCGGTTTCTTCCCCGCGCGGTTCCCGCGCTCCTCGCGCAGCAAGAAACCGGCCCTCAACCGCCCGGCGCTGCCGCTGGGCCGCAGCACTTCGCGCTGCGGTTCCGGCCGCGACCGGCATGGGAAGGGATCGCCGTCAGGCCGCGAGAGGCGCGGCTCAAACCATGGAGATCCGGAATGACCCGCTCAACCTTGATCCACGATACCGCAGAACCGCACCACGCGTCCTCGCCGACCGATCGCTTCATCTACGAAATGCAGGTCCATGGCTATCGGCCTTTCCAGGACGAACCCGACCCCCGGCCCTTGCCCGAAGAGCCTATCGTCCAAGCATCGCTGACGACCATCTTCGATGCCTTGTCCGATATGCTCGCAGACACAAGGCTGGAACCCGATCTCGAAGACCTGCTCTGGTCGACCGTCAACCTCTTCCATCGCGGCGCCGATCGCATCCAGCGGGAACTCGATCGCAACGAGGAGGCGCAGCGCACAGGTCAACGCGAGCAGGACGGATCGGAGGTTCAAAGCGTCGAACTGGAACGGCTGATCGCCGAGGGCGTCACCCTTCTCGAACGGCGCAACACATTCGAGTTCATGCGCGACCACAGCGCAGACCTCTTCGAGGCTCAGACCGGTTCTGCCTGGCGGCCACGCACGGGCTCGAAGGTCAACCATGCCAACATGACAGCGGCGATGATCGACTCGATGGACTTCCTGTCCGCACGTCGACACGCCGAGACCGAGGTCATGATCCCCGCGGGCACGAAGATCGGCTTTGCCGGCGGCATGGACTGCAACGACCATGACCGCATTTGGAAAAAGCTCGACCAGGCCCACGCCAAATATGCCGACATGGTCCTGTTGCACGGTGGCGCGCCGAAAGGGGCAGAACGCATTGCCGCCTGCTGGGCGCAAGCCCGCAAGGTCACGCAGATCACCTTCAAGCCGAACTGGAGCAAACATGCCAAGGCGGCACCCTTCCGCCGCAACGACGAGATGCTGTCCGTCATGCCGGCAGGATTGATCGTCTTCCCGGGCAACGGCATCACCGACAATCTTACCGACAAGGCCCGGCGCCTTGGCATTCCGGTCTGGCAGGCTTCGGGAGACGGCGCGTGAGCGCCGTTTTCCTCACCAGGTCTCCGAGCCGTGATCCGGACTGCGGAACTTCCGTCTCGATCATCATGGATCAACGCTGTGCAGGGAGCGCGCGTCCGTGCCCAAACGATTCTGCACCCGGCGGCTCGACTCGCGCGAATCGCTTCCCATGTGACTCTGTCGAGACACCAGGAGTACTGCGTCATGGAAACACTTTCCTTATCCACGCCGATCCGACCGCTGCATGTCGAAAGATCGCCAGGCCCACAGGGTCGAGATCTCGCAGCGTTTCTCCTCAGCGAGAAATGGCCGCATCTCGAAAACGACCCGGCGCGGTTCCATCATGCGCTGGCCACTTCGATGGACGCGATGCAGCTCTTTCTCGATCCGGAAATCGCCCGCCAGGCCCTCGTCGAGGCTGCCCATGCTTCGAGCATGCATGTCCTGCCGGACGATATGGAAGGAATCAGACAAAGCGATGAGCGATAACAAAAGCCCCGCAGAACGCGGGGCAGTTCGAGGTCATCACAGAGGGGCAGCGCACCCGGTAAGGTGACGACAGAACGATACCACCATGAACCCTCTCGACAACCTCTTCTTTAGATGTTGCTGATGTAATCCACACATGATCGACCGTCCCCGCAGCAAACCCCTTCTTGCCGATGAACGGCCGCTCAAAGGCGCCGTTCGCAGAAAACGCGATCCCGCACAGCAGAACCTGCTTTTGGATCCGATGCCCGATCGCGTCGAGCCGGCGCTTGCTCTCTTGAAGGACAAGCCACCGGAAAATCCGCGCACCATCGCCGAACTGAAGTTCGATGGCTACAGGCTGGCAATCCATATCGAGCCGAAGGGGATCAGGGTCCTGTCACGTGGCGGCCATGACTGGACTGCGCGGTTTCCGGCGATTGCGGCCGAGGCGCAAGAGCTTGGCCTTTCCAGCGCCATTCTCGATGGTGAAGCTGTCGTGCTCGACGAGGAGGGACGCTCCGATTTCGGTGCCCTGCAGCGATCGCTCGGCGGGCGGGGCGGCAAGCTCCCGTCGTCCAGCGCAATCTTCTTTGCCTTCGATCTTCTTTATCTCGACGGCCACGACCTCAGGACCATGGAACTGTCGAGCCGCCGGCATCTGCTTGCTGATCTCATCGGAGAGCGTGCGGGTGCGATCCGCTTTTCGGAGGAGCTTGAGGGCGAGCCGCAGGCGATCTTTGCGGCTGCCTGCGAGCACGGCCTTGAAGGCGTCATCTTCAAGGATCCCGACAGCCCTTATCGCTCGCACAGATCCGGCGACTGGCTGAAGGTCAAATGCATCCAGAGCGAAAGCTTCTTTATCGTCGGCTACGAAAAATCCGCTTCTGCCCGCGGTGGTGTCGGCAGCCTGCTGCTCGCAGCCTGGAAGGGCAGCCAGCTGCACTATGTCGGCTCGGTTGGAACCGGCTTTTCCTACAAGGTCGCCGTCGAACTTCGGAAACTGATGGACAAGCTTGCGACCAAGAAGCCGAGCGTCGTCCATGACGGGCGCAGCAAGGATATCGTCTGGCTTCAGCCGACATTGATTTCGGAAATCGAATACCGAGCCTGGACCGACGACGGCAAGCTGAGACACGCTTCTTACAAGGGCCTGCGGGAGGTCCAGGATAATGCCGCGGTCTACAGGATCGAGGAATGAGGCTGGTCCACTGACGACCGGCGTTCGTTCCTCTTTGCCTGGAGTGTTCAACCGCGGGGCAAGACGAGCAATGCGGTGCCCGGTTCATCCATTTCCATCAGAAGGGCCATGACCAGCCAGTGGGCTAGCTGGCGCCGGGCAGCTCTTCTGCAGTGAGCAAAACAGTGAGATCGCCGGCCGGATAGAACCGCTGGCGCAGGCCGGCCGGCGCGATCGAGTGTCCAGAGATATCTTGTTGTCGTCTCGAATGATCCTGGCGATGCCGCGCCGTGCGCTCGCATCGGCTTTTGTTGCAATGACTGCTCGGCGCAACAAGCTTTTAGGCGACCCTGTCGGCCAGCATGTCGGCGATTTCGGCGGCTTCGAGACGCGCTGACGTCTTGTAGGGATAGTGCTTCCAACACCACCAATCTTGACGCTCGCCCTTGGCGTAGCCGAACCCGGCCCAGTCGCCGCAATGGCACTTTCGCGCAATGGGCGCGGCTGGTTGAAGGGTCGAGGAACGGTCGATGTCACCCATGTTACATCCTCAAGAAGAAGTGTTCCTATTTTGTTCTATTTTGGCTAGGAGTCAATCCGCCCGCCAGAGCTGAAGGGTGATTGCTAATGACGCCCAGGCGAAAAGGCGCGTTAAGCCCTGCAGAAATCGATCGAGGATAGCCGTTCCAGGTTGCGTTGCCGGCCGAACTGTCTCTCGGAGAACAGGCCGCGCAGCAGGCGGCATTCTGCGCTCGATTGATGAGATGCCCTCGCAGCCACAATGTCTTCTTCGAAGACCGCCACTACGATGTTCACTGTTTTGCGACCAGGGTCGGCGCCGAGACCTTCATGGCCCGATACGGAGGAGAATGGTTCGACCCGCGCGATCGCGGGCGCGGTGTCAACTGGAACAAATGGTTCAAGGGAAGGTCCGCCGGCCAGCTTAAATCGTTTTGACTTCCCGCCCGCAGCGAGCCGCTTGTCGCCAGCGTGACGAGGGCGCGCTTCCGAAATTCGCTCATCGGCCGAATGATCGTGCCAGAGCATAAAACGCCTGGGTGCTGCCCAGACATCCTCTGCCTGACGCTTTACGAAGCAGGCGGTCGGCCTCGCTCCGACCGCCTGCATCTCGTTGGCCCGCCGCCGGGTCGAGACACAGATCCTTCTAACCAGATCGCTTCGAAAATGGAATGCCCGACCAACAAGAGTTCCCTGCTGTTGCACTTGGGGCGCGCAGGAGAATGCCGAAAAGGGCGGAAACGTCGTACTTTCATTAACCTCTGGAGCGACAGGACGGATGCCGACGAGGTAGCCGGCCGCATCTGGATCCTGGTCGCGGCGGGGATGATGAATGCCGGCAATGTCACAGGTGACACGATGTGGAAGGTGCCGGGTCATCCCGACTGGGGTACCATGACCCAGATACTCCTCATCGGCATCACCCGGGATACGACGAGGCGCGCAACATTCCCGATGTGAAGGGCAGCCGGCTAAGAAATGAGTATGCCGGTAAGAGGCTGCGTTTCGGATATGGATTGCCAAGCAAAGGACGCAAGTGTTGCCGAGGTCGTACTGTGAGCGATAAAATACGTATTCTCACAAACAAGGTAACAGGAGATATATCGAGCATTTCGTCTGACATATAAGCTGTTTATAGTCGATGTTGGTGAGAAAAAGCAGTCTTATCCTTGCGCTAACCATCGCAAGCCCTATGTGTCTCTCCGACCAAGATACTTTCCAATGACAGGGCGCCGTCCTTTATGCTCCTTCCTATCCGCAATGGGCGCCGATGACTGCCGCCGCCAAGGCCCGCTTTGCGCAACTCGTCTTGCCGCGGATGGATGAAGGCTACCGGCTGGCGCGTTGGCTGACCGGAAGCGCGACTGACGCCGAGGATGTCA
Source organism: Sinorhizobium sp. B11 (assembly GCA_039725955.1). Taxonomy (NCBI): domain Bacteria; kingdom Pseudomonadati; phylum Pseudomonadota; class Alphaproteobacteria; order Hyphomicrobiales; family Rhizobiaceae; genus Sinorhizobium; species Sinorhizobium sp. B11. Next base: position 481,119 of record CP091035.1, on the reverse strand, counting down.
TGCAGGAGGCATGTCTGCGTGCCTACCGATCGATCGAACGTTTCACCGAGGGAAATGTCCGATCCTGGTTTTTGACGATCGTGCGCAATGCCGCTTACACATGGCTGGAGCGGCACCGGCCCGGCCGCGTGATCTCGATTGAGGATCTTTCCGACGACGCTGTGCTTGAAATGGAAAGCGGCCACGCGACGGCGGCCGCCGTCGAGACGCCTGAAGACGCACTTATTGCCAAGCACCAGGCCGCAAGTCTTGCGCGCGCGGTGGAGGCATTGCCGATACACCTGCGAGAGACCCTCGTGCTCAGGGAGTATCACGGCCTGAGCTATCGCGACATCGCAATCGTGAGTAACCTGCCGATCGGAACCGTCATGTCGCGGCTCGCCAAGGCGCGGCAGTCTCTGCTATCGCTCGTCAAGGAGGGCCATCCTTGACCATCGACAATGAGACGATCCTGCTTTTGAATGCCTATCACGACGGTGAGCTATCACCCGGTGAGAGCCTGCTCATGGAACAGCGTCTCGCGAAAGAGCCAGAGCTTGCAGCCTATGCGAGGCGTCTGAAGGTGCTATCAACAAAGCTGACGCAAGACCTGCCGGATGACGGCCTTCCCGAGCGCTCGCGCGGTGCAATACTGGCTTCGGTCATGGGCCCTGGTGAGTTGGTCGAACAGGAAAGTGAAAGCCGGCGAGCCCACCGCTGGTCCTCGTGGGCCCTTGCCGCATCGCTTGTGATCGGCCTGCTTGGTGGAGCTGCTGGCGGCGGTTACGCAGTCTACCGTTCCCACGATAAGGCAACGCTTGGAATTGTGGAACAGCAAATTGTCGCAGCGCATCTGCGCGGTCTGATCGCTCCTGAACCCTATGACATTGCGTCCTCGGACGGCCATGTCGTCAAGCCCTGGTTCAATGGGCGCACGACGATCGCGCCGGTCGCTCCGGATTTTTCGACGCAGGGGTTTCCGCTGATCGGCGGGCGGGTCGACGTGATCGGCGGGAAACCCGTCCCTGTCATGGTCTACAAGCGCAACAGGCACACAATCAGTGTGACGGCGACGGAAGGGGCGGCCGACGAGGATCAAGACAACGCCGTCGATGGCACCAATGTCGTCAGGTGGAGCGGAGGAGGCCTCACCTACTGGGCCGTTTCCGACGTGAACGCCGGGGATCTGTCCGCCTTTGTGAACCTTTACAAGGCGCAACTTCCCGCTCGCTAAAAAAAGCAAAAAAAATTCGCGCTTGTCGCGAATAAATCCTCCTCCGGGCAGGTTTCATCACCAGTGCCATCGGTGGGGGAACCTATGAGTGGAATTGCGACGTCTGTTTTGGCGGGAGCAGGGGCGGGCCTCTCGATCGCGATTCCCTTTGGTCCCACCAGCTTGTATCTCGTTGAACGGACACTCGCCGATGGCATGAGGGCGGGCGTGGCGACGGGGCTCGGCGTCGCCACGGTCCACCTGGCCTATAGCACGCTGGTCGTGGCGGCAGGGTTCGAATCTTTTGAGGATCCGAAGGCCGCGGCATTGCTGACATTCGCCTCGGGGCTGGTTCTGGCTTATTTCGCCTGGAGGATCTGGAGCCGTGATTTGCATCTCGCATCGGTCGTCCGAAAGCCGGCCAGTCTCGCCCGGAACTATTGTGATGCGCTGGGGTTCGGGCTCCTCAATCCGTTGACGCCTGCTCTGTGTGCCGCCGCCCTGACAGCTGTCGCTGGCGGCGTTTCAATGACCACCGAACTCCTTGTCATCGGCGTCTTTGCAGGTTCGATGGCATGGTGGTTTGCGCTCACCACGGCAGTCTCGTTGCTGAGGCGTCACCTCAGCCTTCGACATCTAACACTGGCAAATCGCGCAGCCGGCCTCTTTATCGTTATCATCGCCGTGTCGATGCTGGTGCGTGCCTTTCAGGCAGTCGGATGGATTGAGGTGTCTTAGAGATGCTCATGGAGAACCTGATGTCATTCGTAGTCGTTTCTCAGATCCGACGGGCTCGGCACATGCCGCACCAGATATCGGCCCATGCTCGTCGTCGTCTCCTGAGAGACATCGTTGAAGCTCTGGAACTGCTTGCTGACTGCGACGCTGTGTGCGGCCTTTTCCCCAACAAGCACCAGCTTGACCGGATCGTAGTCAGTACATCAATAGGTTTCGTCGAGATCATCGGTCTTGCCGATGAGCAGTTCGCGAATCTGATGGCACAATTCGACATGCTCTTTGCAAAAGTGTCACAGGCAATGCTGGTCAGGAATGCGCCGGCATCCTTCGAACTGCATTGACGTCTTACATCGCACTGGTCGGGCCATCAATTGGCGCGATCGGTAGCCCTCTGCGCCATCTGCCGACTATCGCATCTCGGGAGTTGTTGGTACGTACAATTTCCTCCACTAGACTTGATAAATCTGCCTTTAAAACAGGCATTTTCTGGTTGAGAAGGCGGTCTCATGTGCTGTCAGCATGGGCACCTCGACGAGGTGCCGCTGCCTGGATCAGGTGGGCATGCATTCCTGGGCGCCGCGGTTCCGGTCTAATCGCTGAATTCCTGTATCAAGCGCACGGATATAAGTGCCTCCGTGGTGGGCGCGATAGTAACGCTTAGCTGCAAATTTCGCATAGGTGCAGTGCAGCATAAGCAATAGAAATTGTCAGTGGTCGGCGATACAGATAAACACATCGAAGCGATGCACCTCCTTCCGCAACGCTTCGAGTTCCAGACCGGCCTCTCCTCCTCCCAGGCTGTCTGGAGGAACAGCGGCACTCCTCCTCCCAGTCGCTGTTCGGTTCTTTTCGAAAGCCTGCCGCACCTCCTCCCGCGGCAGGCTTTTTTCGTTTCTGCGTCAGCTCGTTCGAAAAATCCAAACTCGAGATATGCAGGTAGACGCCGCCCGACCTGAAGCCAATCAGAACGTTCTTGCTTCATACCCTCGACCACGCTTGACGCGCAGAATTTCGAGGAAAAGCTCGACTGCTTCCGGCTCGGTCCTGAAGAGGTGCACCAGCCGCTGACCGCGACTGCCGATCCGTCCCCAGCTGCGGACCAATGATGTCTCGCCGAACAGCGTCGGCTCGATCGACAGCGCATAGTAGCGCGCCATGTTCTTCGACGGGTCGATGCGTTCTGCATAGAGATGATAGGGTTGCGTGCTCATGCCGGCAGAATCGCAGATGAGCGTTCGCGACGTCCAACGACATTTGTGAATCGATCCGGCCTGACCGATTCACGTTGCTGATGTCAGCAACTCAATCTTCCGGTCTTGAGAACAAATCCGCGAACTCGGGATCGGCATAGTAACGCAGCTTGGTGGCCATGATCGGCTGCCGGCCTGCAATGAATAGGAGTTCGGCGCCAGTCGGCAGGTTGCGGACCTCGTCCGGTGTCAGCAAAGGACGACCGACATGCTGTTCTGCGAATGACAGACCGCTCTTTTCCGAGTCGAGCGCGCGTGCCGCCGTGTTGAACACCACGGTTTCCTGGCCGAGCAGATCCGACACCAGTCGAGCACTGTCATGATCGTTGACGCCAAAGACCTGCAGCACGCCCGCATTGGAGAAGAACGTACCGGCACGCTGGCCATAGGTGGCGCGCAGCTGATGGATGTCCTGGACGATCGGCCAGAGCTGTACGCCGTAGCCTGCCATCAGTCCCATGGCCCGTTCGATCGGGGCGAGATGACCGAGGCTTGCGAATTCGTCGAGAAGATAAAGAACAGGAGGCGAGGGTGACGGCAGCGACGGTGCCGTGCGTGCCATGTCAGTCAGGCTTTGGGCGACGAGCAGACGCAGCCAACGCGAATAGGCGGCGAGCCTGTCCGGCGGCAGCACGAGGAAGACGGTTGCCCTGTTTGCCCTGAGGTCACCGAAGCGGAAATCCGATCGTGCGAGAACCTCGGCCATGCGCGGGCTGTCGAGGAAATGCGTGTGGCGCTGAGCCGCCGACAGAACACCGCTCGCCTCGCGGTCCGACTTGCCGAGATGCCGATTGGCGGCCCGCGCAACAAGTCCGTTGACCGCGTCACTGGCCTGCATCGCATCGAGCAGGCCACGGAAGGCGTCAGGCGAAAGCGTCAGCATGTACCTGAGCGTCGTCAGCGTGCGCCGCTCCTCCGGCTGGCTTGCCAGCACATAGAGCAGCAGGCCCGCAATCAGTGCCTTGGCTTCCTCGTTCCAATGCGCGTCGCCTGACAGGCCCGGTTCGTCGTACACCAGCGCATCGGCAAGCGTCGAGATGTCTTCGGCTATATCGAAGCCGTCAGGATCAAGTCCGTCCATTGGATTGAAGGCGGCAGACGGCTGGCCGGTCACGGCGAAGGGATCGAGACAATGGACTGGCCCGAAGCTCTGGCGCGCGTCCCTGGCGACTTTCGCATTCTCACCCTTCGGATCGACGCAGATGATCGAACGATCCGCGGTCAGAAGGTTCGGGATGATCGTGCCGACACCCTTGCCGCTGCGCGTCGGCGCCATGGTCAGAAGATGCGCCGGCCCGTCATAGCGGATGGGCCGCCCGCTGCCAGGAGCGCGGCCGATCAGCAGCCCATGGTCGCACCTTGTCAGCGGTGCGATATCCCTGGCGGAAGCGAAACGCGCCGTCCCATGCGTGTCGGCATCACCGGCGGTAGCGAAATGGGCAATCAGCGGGCTCGTCAGCAGGCGGATCAGCAGCAGGACGGCAAAGAGCAGGAAGGTCCAGTTGCCGATATGCCAGAGGATATCGCCTTTGCCGACCCCAAGCATCACGCGCAGGACATAGTCGCTGCCGAAAGCGACGGTGAAGATGACGATGAAATAGCCGGTCGCTCCCATCACGAACGACCTGGCAGAGCGCACTGGAAAGGTGATCAGCGCGACAATGGCCCAGAGCGGGTCGCGAGCGGCCATGCGCATCATGTTGGCGAGGGCGATCTTGATCACGCCGGTATAGAGGATCATGGGACACTCCTGTCATCGCTCATTCCGTCGCTGCTGGTCCCGCTGTTGCCGACGACGGTCTCCTTCGCCACAGGCTTCAGGAGGTCGTCGAACAGGTTACGATCCCCGTCGCGAGTCAGGAATTTTGGCAGTTCGGCTCTCAGCCAGCCGGCCAGTCCTCCACCAATCTGAATGTCGCGATTGTTCTCCAGCCGATAGAGGACCAGCGCCCCGATCAACACCTTGCGGCGCGTGTCGATGGCGCGCTCCTGCTTGGAAAGTCGGATCTGCAACGTCTTTCGCTGGGCCTCGAGCTGCGCCAGTCGTTCCCCGATCGTTTTGCGAGCCACGGATATCCTCTTTCTGTTGATGTTTCGAGCGATGGCCCGAACGGGTATCCGGATGATGGCCGCCCACGATCGCATGTCTGGATGATGCAACGGTGGGTGGCAGTTCGGCTACTCGCAGATCTGCGAGTAGTAGCGTCGGGGCGATCGGCCTAGGACGGCATTAAGCGCGTGCGGCATGCTCCCACCAAGGCCTGAGGAGCGAAGACGAGGAAGGCACAAGGGCGCACTTACGAGTTGCGGGGCAACTCAAGGCGCGGGACGGGCGGCCCGAAAAAAGGAGGAGGGCGATGGCGATCTATCATGTGAGCATGAAGCCGATCGCTCGCAGCGGCGGCCGCAGCGCGGTTGCGTCTGCCGCCTATCGCGCCGCCGTGCGCCTTAAGAACGAGCGGAATGGATTGGTGCATGACTTCTCCAACCGCCAAGGTGTCGAGCACGCCGAGATCGTCCTGCCGGATGGCGTCGACGCCGATTGGGCGAAGAAGCGGTCGGCGCTGTGGAATGCCGCCGAGCGCGCGGAGAAGCGCAGCGATGCCCGTGTCGCCCGGGAATTCGAGGTCGCCCTTCCTCACGAACTGAGTTCCGGGCAACGTCTGGCGCTGACACGGGCCTTCGCCGCGGGTCTTGCCCATCGTTATGGTACGGCCGTCGATTTTGCGATCCATCGGCCGGGCGAGGGCGGCGATAACCGCAACGTCCATGCGCATCTGATGATGACGACGCGGCAGGTGACGGAATCCGGCCTCGGCGACAAGACCCTGCTCGAGCGGGAAAACAGGTGGCTGCTTGCCAATCACCAAATGCCATCGCAGTTGCAGCTGAAGGATATCCGGCAAACCTGGGAGCAACTTGCAAACCGGCATCTTGCGATCGCCGGTCTCGATATCCGCATCGACCATCGCTCGCATCTGGAGGCCGGGATCACGATCGAGCCGACCGAACATGTCGGTGTACATGCGACCCAGATCGAGCGGCAGGGAGGCGACGTCTCGCGGGCGCGTCTGTCTTCACAATCGGCCGACCGCAATGCCGAGGCCATCCGCAATCGTCCCGAAGATATCTTGCGGCTGCTGACCAACGAGAAGAGCGTCTTCAACAAATACGATATCGCCCGGACGCTGCATCGCTATGTCAACGACGATCCGCAGACGTTCCAGAACGCCTTTGCCGCGGTCATGGCATCAAAGGCGCTCGTCGAACTCAGACCAGACAATGCCGGCGTTCGCGGCCGTGATGGCGAGGCACGCTATTCGACGGTCGAGATCGTGGCCATCGAAAGTGCGATGGCAAAGTCGGCTCTGGCGATGAACGGGCGCCAAACGCATGCCGTGGCATTGCGGCATGTGAATGCGGCGATCGCCAAACAGGACAGGTCGATCCAGGCGGCGAGCGGATCGCCGGGGCAGGGTTTGTCGGCTGAACAGCGCAGTGCCATCGAGCATGTCACGGGACCAGGCCAAATCGCTGCCGTGGTTGGTCTGGCGGGTGCCGGCAAGAGCACGATGCTGGCAGCAGCTCGACAGGCCTGGGAGGCGCAAGGCTATCGCATTCATGGTGCGGCGCTCGCCGGCAAGGCAGCAGAGAGCCTCGAGGAATCGTCGGGGATATCGAGCCGCACCTTGGCGTCTTGGGAATATTCCTGGCAGGCCGATCGCAGTCGCCTCACTGCCCGCGATGTCTTCGTCATCGACGAGGCGGGAATGGTGGGAAGCCGGCAGCTGGCGCGCTTCGTCGAGGAGGTCAATCGGTCCGGCGCAAAGCTCGTTCTCGTCGGCGATCACGAGCAACTGCAAGCGATCGGGGCCGGCGCCCCGTTCCGGGCAATTACCGAGGCTGTCGGTCACGCGCAGCTGTCGGAAGTCCGACGCCAGAAAGCCGCTTGGCAAAAACAGGCGTCGATCCACTTTGCCTCGCATCGAACGGCAGAAGGGCTCGCTGCCTATGAGGCGCATGGTAGCGTTCAGTTGAGGCCCAACCGGGATGAATTGCTGAGGTCGATCGTCGGCGATTACGTCGCCGATCGTTCGGCCAATCCCGATGGCACGCGCATTGCGATGGCGCATAGGCGCCGGGATGTCGCCGCGATCAATGCCGACATTCGTGCCGCGCTGCAGGAGCGCGGTGAACTCGCAAAGGGCATCGGCGGATCGGAAGACCGCGGCCATGAACTTGGCTATCAGACTTCCGTCGGGAAGCGGTTCTTTGCGCGTGGCGACCGCATCGTTTTCCTGGAAAACGATCGCGATCTCGGCGTCAAGAACGGCATGTTGGGGGAGGTCGTCACCGTCGCGCCAGACGCAATACAGGTTCGGCTCGACGGCAAGGCGCAGACATCAGACGGACAGCGCCAGGTGACGATACCGGTGAATAGTTACCAAGCCTTTGACCACGGTTATGCGACGACGATCCATAAGACGCAGGGTGCAACGGTCGATCGGAGTTTCGTGCTGGCGTCGGTGACGATGGATCGGCATCTGACCTACGTCGCAATGACGCGTCATCGCGACGCCGTGCAGCTTTATGCGGGGCTTGATGAGTTCAAGACCACGCGATCGCTCGGCGAGATCTTGAGCCGATCAGGCGTCAAGGAAACGACGCTCGACTACTGCAATGATCTCCAGGTACGGCGGGGGATGGAAAGTCATCAGGACGCGGGCAAGGGACGGCAAGACTATGGAGAGGCACCGCTACGGCGCCCAACAGATCGCGTGGTGAATGCTGACGGCACGGCGCGTCGAATGGTACCCAAGGTCAATCGCGATCGGGCTGCTGGCGACCGTCTCGACAGCGGTGATCATCGTGGCGCTCGTCCAGTTCTCATTCCGGCCATCTCGAGATATGAGACGAGCGTGGGGGACATTGCGCGGTCAAATGCGCTACCGGCTTTCGAGCGCGAATGGGAAACGACAAAGTCGTTGGCCGCACGGATATATGCGAACCCAGAAAATGCTATGGACGGAGTGCGCAGAAGCATCCTCGATCGGAATGCGGATCCTGCTGAACTCGGCAAACAGCTCCGGTCTTCGCCTGGAGCGTTCGGTCCGCTCGTCGGTAAGACAGGCATGTTCGGCGACAATTCGGAACGCCGGCAAGCCCTCGGTCTCATCAAGGGACTGGCCTGCCATGTCGAGCAATCCGGTAAGACCTGGCAACGCCGTCTTGAGGCTGAAACGAATTCCGAACGCTGGAAGCGCGACAAGCAGGATGTGATTGCAGTGCCAGGGTTAAGCGGTCGATCCGAGGAACTGCTTCGAAGGCTTGATACAGCTTCCCGCACTGACAAGGATAAGGCCACCGCGGAGTTGCTTGCCTCACCGGAAGGTCGTCAGGCGCTTGACGAAGCGAGGAATACCGCAGGCGCAATGCAGAAACGCTTCGGACGCGCCGACCCCTCGGATCTGGCAGTTCAGTTGAAGAGGGTAGGCCAGCCACAAAGTGGTGATATCGATCGTATCCGCGACGTGGTGCGCCTGGCAGACCGGAGCCATCTGGCCAAGCTGACGCAGCAGATGGAGCTGAAGCGATCGCTCTCACGCACGAAAACTTTGGGGCTGAGATTATAGCCGCTTCTGCCTCACGGTGGAGTTAGCGCGAAGCATCCATCGCCTTGCGAAGCGTTGCGTTGATGCGATCCTGCCAGCCCGGGCCGTCCTCCTGAATGAAGGCCAGCACATCGCCGTCGATCCGGACCGAAATGGTCGCTGTCGCGACAGGAACTGTACGACGCTCGGCGGCGGCCGCAGGTGTCTTCTTGGCCGGCTTGAACAGCGCTTCGGCGGCGTCCATCGGATTGATTGGTCGGCGGCGTGTCGTTGCCATTGGTTGTTTCCTTTATTCGAAAGGTAAGGTGGGAACGCGGAACTGCGCACGAGATCTTCGGGCTCTTCAAGCTCCGGAACATCAACTCGATTGCCCTCTTCTTGCGGGCAGCGGCGAAGAACTGCAAGGACATGATGTTGCCGATCGTATAGGTGGGGAAGTAGCCGACCATTCCTGGCGATCAGTGGAAATCCTCCAGCACGCCGAGTGTATCGTTTTGCCGCAACCTGTGCTCACTTCGGCCAATGTCAGCGGTAAGCCCAGCCCCTGGCGGGCTCTTCCGATCGTCGCATCTGGACGGTGTCTGCTCGCTGAGCAGATCAACGGCATCATAACGAAAGCCCGCAAAGTCGGCGTTTGAATCGACGGCACAGGTGGAACTTCGACGTCGGTTCGGGGTTGCTGTTAGCAAGGTCATGAACGGAGAGTGAAGATGGCGCACGACAGTACGACAACGATCACGGCAACGTTTGAGACCCGTGAGGCGGCGGACATTGCAGTCGAACATCTGGTTCAGCAGCATGGTATTTCCCGACCGGACATTTTCATACAGCCAAACGGAGAGCGCAACAGTGCCGGTTCCATGGCGTCGGGCGGCGATGCATCGCATCCCGGTGGCGTCCGCCATGACGCCGCTCTCGAAGGTGACATCGAGGTGTCCATCGACATCCCACCCGACAAAATCCCGGCGGTTCAGCGCAGCCTGGGGGATGCGGGCGCGATCCGCGTCACCGGAAAATGAAGCGAGGGAGGTTTCGATGAGGCAATCAAGGCACTCAGATGATGACGAGCTGGTTGGCGTGATCACCGAGAAACTCACCGCGCTCATCCGCGCACTCGAGGACGCCGATTGGAGCGCCGACGATGTCGTTTTCGCAATCGAGGACGTTTTGAACAAGAACTGGCTTGAAAAGGCGAGAGCGCTGCGCACGGTGCGCGAGACTATGCCCGACAATTTTGTTTCCGACGGAAACGAGGGATAGACCGCCGTGGATCACAATGAAGATGCCGTGCTGCCGAGGTTCCAGGTCATCGCTTTGAGCTCGCTCGATCCGGATGGGCGCGATACGGACAATGAGCCGAAACTCCTCTATCCTGATGCCGTAAAGACGGCAAAGGAGCTAAGGTCCCAGGGCAAGGCATTTCGTGTTATCGCCGACGCCGGGATGTCCATGGAGCAACGGCAGTCGTTCCAAGATCTGGGCGCCGTCGAGTAGAGCAGGAGAGTCGGCTGCTCCGCCGCGCTATCTGGCGCATGCTTCCTTTGGGAGAATAAGGAACCTTAGGGCCATCCAAACATTTCTGCGCAAGATGGTGTGAACGCATATTGCTTCAAGAGCACCTTTGCCGAGCCAGCCACTGGCAGCGCCGTCTTTTCAACCTTGCGGAGATCACCCATGCCAGACGAACAAGCCATTATCGAAGTCGTTGTCTCCGAGGGAGAGGTGAAACTGCCCATTGGGATTGCGAGTGTAAAAGCAGGCATTGGACATGCCAGCGGTTGACGGGATGGCGTACTCGCATCCAGATCGCGAGGCAGGTGTTTCACGAACGTATTAGTGACCCAAGGACGAGCTCGCGAAGTTGCCGTAACGCCAACCGAAATAGATCGTTTCTAACTGCCGGACTTAACCCCTCTGACGCCGTAATTCCGCGACGAACAAAACTTCTGGGCGAACGATGCTTGCCTTCTCCTGGAGGCTGATAAGCTAGCAGTATGACGATGTTTACCCAACTAGTAGAACGTCCAAGGGGTGCTTGGAGTATATCTGACGTTCGTCGCGGTCATGTCTTTTACCATGGGCCACGGAAGCGGTACCCGCGGCGCTTGCCAGCGGCTATATCGGTGATCCATACGGCACACCGATCAAATTGGGGGGCGGGTGCGGCAGAGTTCTTATGCCGAGCGACGGAACCCACGCCTCTTGAAACCATTTCTAGCGGATGAAGATCCGAGCCGCGTTCCTCAACCTGTCGGAAACCGTCGTTTGGCTGGCGGGGCATTCTCTCGTCCTTGCAGGAGCCGCCGCTCTCGTCGTCGTCTGGTGCGCCGTCGGTTTTGCTCTCGGTCTGCCAAAGGAGTGGCATCTTTTGTCGGCAATGTTCGGCACGCTCGTGACGCTCTTCCTTCTCCTAATCATGCAGCATAGCCAAAATCGGGACATGGCGGCGCTCCAGGTGAAGGTCGACGAACTCATCCGGTCGAGTGAGGCTGGAAACCACATGATCGGCATCGAGCGGCTCGAGGCCGAAGAGTTGGAAAGGTTGGCCGAGAACCAGACAACGTAATCGGGTTCGGACGGTTCGCGCGGCGATATGGAGCGGCCGCGCATTTCGAGAGCAGCGACCTCCGACGTCGTGACATTAGATGACGGTTAATTAGTGTTGGCCGATCGCGAACTAGTGGAACCGCAGCATCGTACAACGGTTTGAACGTCGTCGCCGGAGGTATCCATGATCAGGGAAGTCGCAGTCGCAGTCGCTGCCGCATGCGCCATCCTCGTGCTGGAAGGCATGTTCACCCTTCAGCTCTACGGACTGAACGCAGCGTCGGGCGCGTTGGCGGGAGGCACCGTAGGAGGGCTAGGAATTTTGTTTGCGCGCTTTAGATGCAAGGCTTCTCGTCACGGTCGGCGGCGACCCAACCGCCGTCTGTAGCACCGAGGCGGGGCGCCCTAAGTAGGATTGCGATCCCGTTCCTCGGCTTTGTCCTCGGCGACCTCCTCGACACACTCGGCCTTTTGCGCCAGCTTTCGGCTCATTTCCCGAAGCTCTTGTTCCTCCAGCTTCTCGATGCCGACGAACTTGTTCTGTGCCTGCGATGTCAGGATCAACTCGTCCAGTTTTGCCTGAAGAGCCTTGCCATCGCGGTTCTGCGAGTTCTGAAGAACAAAGACCATGAGGAAGGTAACGATCGTCGTGCTCGTGTTAATGACGAGCTGCCAGGTCTCGGAATAGTCGAAGAAGGGGCCGGAGACTGCCCACGCCAGGACAAGAACAACGGCGAGCACGAAGGTCGCCGGCTTCCCGGAAAGGTTTGCAATGGCGGATGCGAACTTTGAAAACCCCTTGGACATTGCGTTGTCGCTCATGAAAAACCTCCTTGGTTCCCCGGGAAATGATAACGCGAACCGAGCTCGAGCAGTTCCGATCTTGGGACTTCAGTCTGAGGTGCCCCGTGTGCCGCGCATGGGACACTTGCGTTGCGAAGCGCCAATGATAGTCGGCATTCGCTCATCCTGGCGCGAGTCGAGATCAATCAAGGTTTCTAGTACACGCGGCTGAACGTATCAGGCAGCGTTCACGATGATCGATAGCTACCGCGCCGCTCCACTGTTCCGCAGTGACGTGATCGCCAATTCGATCGGACCACCGCGAGATCGCCTCCTTCTACGGCCCTGCTCGCGTCTTCCACTGCGCCGACCTTCCGGCGCTCGACAAGCCGAAAGTGCCGGGGCATTAGAGCCCTCGATCGAGACCTGGGCACAGCAGCCCCGTATCTCCAGGCTGCACCAGGCCGAGATCAAGTGCTTCCCAACCTGCATATCGTGCCCAATGTCACCGTTGTCAGACTGGACCTCGACGTTGAAACCAGCCGCGCGCCCGAAAGGCGCGCCTGTGGCACCACGGAGTGCTACAGAGCATTGAGGCGAAGACCGTCGCACTGGCCTGCGGCGGCCGGGAAAACGCCCGGCTTGTGGCGGCGACACGAGTAAGAAAAGAAGCCGTGCGGACTTCGGGTCACCCGACGCGCGATTGTGGAAGTTGTCCCGGCGCGTCATCTGGCGGCGTCAGTCGTTGCAGCAACTCTGAGACAAGCGACGCCTCATCGTATTTGGACTGAGCAAGATCGATTGCAATACTGAGAGCCCTGCGACCCTCAATGCTGTCGATGCCGCAGTGGCGCGTGCGGCACCATTCGCGGACAGCACTCGTAACCACTTCAATTTCGGAATCTGAGAGTGATATGACGGGTAGCAACATTTCTATGCTCCTGCGGCATAACGGCAGAAGCAAAGCGCACTCCCAAGCGACCACTACCATGAGCTAATGAGGCCGATGAATAGAGTATACGCTCAAACAGCGAGTTCTGATACTCACTATGACATGGTCGGGGTAGTAGTCAAGGGGAGCTGGCGTTCGCTGTCTTTCCATCCTCGATTACGGCAGCATTGCTCGCCTGCGCGGACTGCCGCCTTTTGATCTACGAAACGCTCCAAGTATGCTTATGTGCTTCGGCATGCGGCGTACATCCGATGAATCCTGTTCCGCAACCGTCAACGCGTTTAAGGCCAACGTGAGGCCCCACGCAGGAGTGCCGGCCCGACGAGCTGCGGGAGAACTCAGACTTCTATCAGCTGTAGCCATTGTGCTCGTCGTTGGCGGTGACCCGGTTTCGGCGCCGAATACGGCGGTCGCGTGAAACCTGATTGAGGGCACTGAAAAATTCACGCGGCTCAAGCTTGCCGTTGAAAAATCGGTCGGCAGCGTCCAAAAGCTCCCCCAGGTCGACATTTGCGTTGCCGATCACCCGGTGTCGAATGAAGGCAACAAGTACACGGTCCATCGCACATCCCTCAAGGCCTGCTAGAAGCATCCGTCTGACAGTGCGGCGTAAAAACCGTTTTCCCAGTAATTTGTTCCGTACCAATTTTGGACTAAAAATACTTCGGCCGGTGCATCTTTCGGATGCATCAACCAAAAGTTAAATTACCGTATAAGCAAATTATGCCTGCAGCCACCGGGGCGTCGGTCCACCCTGGACGGCGTCGTAATGCTGAAATCCTACAGGCTTCTTCTGGCCGGTCGCTCGAACGGGCAAACTCGCTGCGAACGAATTTTGGTCGACAGCCACAACACTCTCCAGCGGTGGAAGCGCGCAGACGAAGCATCTACCACTTTCGGTGATGGACTGAACCTTATGATGATGCCACCCTTCCAAGGGGTAGTTTGTTAAGTGCTCAACTATGGGTGATAGTTCGTAAGGGCTGGGGTGCCTCGAGGGCGTCAGGAGGCTGACATGGAACCTTTAATCCGCGAAGTGCCACGACTTGCAAATGTCACTAAAGATATCTCGGTGACCACTCAGCTGCAACAGGAACTGCGATCCAATGGCTTTGCGATCATAAGAGGATTATTGACCCCGCAGCAGGCGAAAAGTTTGCGGCCGGTCGTCAGGCGATCGCTCAAGGCTAACGGCCGCTATTTGTATGGCGGCAAGTTTCAGCTGCACGCCATGTACACGACAGAGGAAGTCGCGCGGTTTTTGACATCTGACGTCATCCTTGCTCGATTGAAGGAAATTACCGATCCTCTCGAAGTCGTTCTTACCGGCGAGTGCGACCTGATGATCAACACGACGTCGTCATGGCACAACGATGTCCCGCACCATCCTCGCTGCAAGGATGGCAGTATCTTTGCCGACGACACGTTCAGGGTCTACAAGATTGCGTTCTACCTGCAAGACCAGGGGGACGATTCGCCGGCAACGTTGAAGGTTCGCCCGCGATCTCACTTGAAAGGCGTGGTCGATAGCCTTCCGGCAAGAGGGCTCGGTGTCAAAGCGGGTGATGCAATCATATTCGACGTGCGCATCGAGCACGCCGGCCAGATGCCGACATTTGTTGACCGAAGCCTGCGAAGGATTTGCGAGCTGGTCGCTCCCCCACTTCATCTGGATGCGCAAAAGGCTTTCACCCTGAGCCGCGCGATCCTCCGCCGCATCGCTTTTACACAGGATCGCGTTGCGGTCTTCATGACGTTCGGTCCCGCTGAAGAACAGACCTATTCCTATGCCGATGAAGGTCGCCTTCGCCACCCAGGGACAAGAGGCACGCTCAGTACTGAAGTGCTGGCGCAGCTCTCACGGAACAACATACAACCGCCTATAATCGGCAGCCCCGCGTAAGGCCGCGTGAATGGGCGCACGAGAGATCGAAGTCAGATGGATTTCGGTAGTGGCCAGCCGCGGTGCTGGATGGTTCATACATTTCGTAGTCAAGGTAGCGCGATACTGCCCATCGATTGCAACTTCCAGGCAACACGGACAAGGCACGCTAGAAGTTCGCGCGGCATCGGCCGGGCGGCTGCGCTTGCCTACGGGCCAGATGATCGATGCCACGGGCGGCGCCCGGATCTGAACTGCATGAAGGTAGTTCACGTTCGAGCTGGCGAAGGGGCGGTCGAAGCCTGTCCCCCTCGGCCTTTTGCGGCAGGTCCTGCTGGAAGGTTGCCTGCCTCGCCAATGCTGTCTTGATCAGAAAAAGCAAACATCTGCTTGGGTGCCGTCTCCGGCGCTTGTCGAAGGCAGGTGTCAGACCTGAGCCATGCCCCCATCCACGGCTATTTCTGCACCCGTGATAAAACTGCTCTCGTCGCTTGCGAGGAAGAGGGCAGCGGCTGCCACCTCATCAGGTCTGCCCATACGCCCAAGAGGGATCATCTTGGACAGTGCATCTCGAATTTCCAGTGAGGCGGCCGCCATCATCGCAGTATCCGTCGGTCCAGGGCTGACAACGTTTACACGTATGCCTTTGGGAGCAAGTTCGTTGGCCCATGTGCGTGCGAACGAACGGACGGCGGCTTTGGTCGCACCGTAGACGCCATAGCCTTTGGTGCCGATACCGCCCGCGATGGAGCCAATCAGCACAATCCTTCCGCCCGGCTGCATGATGTCGACGGCGCCCTGTGCTGCAAATACGAGAGCTCGCACGTTCAGGCCGAATGTCCGATCGAAATGATCCTCGGAAATATCTTCAAGAGGCGCGTATTCGGATATGCCGGCATTGATGACGAGGACGTCAATGCGGCCATGTTCCGACCGGACGCGCTCGAAGACACGCTGAAGATCGGCGCTGTCGCCGACATCTGCCCGAACCACTCGGATGCTGCCCATGCCGGCTGACTCAGGTTGGCTCTCCGCTCCCTTGCGGCTAGTCGCGTAGACGTGCGCTCCTTCGCCGGCGAACCTCTGAGAAATGGCTCCGCCAATGCCACCAACACCGCCTATAACGAGGGAAATCTTGTTCGCTAGTCTGTTCATGTTAACTCCATCAAGACTGATGGCGTTAGGATATATTCTCTATACCTACGGTCAATTACGCACTATATGTAAAGCAGATATCGAGGTGTATACCGATGCCCACAACAAACAAAGGTCCGCTCGTCAAAGCCTGCTCGTGTCCTGGTCACAAGGCGGTCTCGGCCGAGGCATTGTTGGACGTTGAGAAGGCTCGGCCGGTGCTTGAGCAGATCGCTAACAAGTGGTCTGTCTTGATCCTGACTGTATTGTGCACCAAACCGTCACGCTTCAACGAGATTATGCGTCGCCTTGACGGGATTACGCATAAAGCCCTCGCCGACGCGTTGAAACGGCTGGAGCGCAATGGGCTCATCCACCGTGAAGTGCTGACAACAACGACGCCGGTTGGCGTCGAATATACCATCACCTCGCTCGGCCGCTCCCTTCAGCAACCGTTCGAAGCGCTCTATGCGTGGTCCATGATCTACGGTCCCGAGCTTGAGCGCGCGCAAGGAGAATACGATCGGGGTCGAGGCTAGCGGATGCTCGGCTTGATCGCATATCATGCTCCTGCATTTACGAGATGGGCAGACACGGTCGAGATGAACGCGCGAAGGCGCTGAAGACGTCTCAGGTCCCGGTGATATCCCATCCAGATATCTCGCGCCGGCGGCGACTTCGGCAGTTCCAGTCTGCGGATACCGGCGATCTGATCTCCGACTACGCGAGGCAACACGGCGATCCCGACACCTTGCCGACACATGCGCCCCTGGACGTTGCGGTTGTTCGATCGCAGGATCGGTCTCGCATTGGGGAAACTCTCGATGAGCCAATCGATCGGGGAACTGACCGGTCGATGTATCATGCGTAATCAGCCGGAAACCGGTTCCGTCGCCACATTTGGGAGCAGGCGAATCCTCGGCGATGTAGACGCCGTATTGGAGCGTGAAGAGCCGCCGCTGGACGACATCGGCAGTGTTGAACGGAACGATGCGAAAGGCGACGTCGGCCTCTCGCTGGGCGAGATTGAACAGGCGCGTGCCCGTCAGGATCTCGACGTCGATATTGGGATAGGCGTTGGAAAAATCCGCCAGGATGGGAGGCAGCACGTAGGCCCCGAACCAGTCCGCTGATGAAATGCGCAGACTGCCTTTGAGATTCTGCTCCAGCCCCGCAAGCCGGCGCTCCATGCCCAGCGCGCCCTCTTCCATCTGCTCCGCCAGCGCCATGATCCCGTGGCCCTCCTCGGTCAGAACGAGACCGTCGGCGGTCCGCTGGAAGAGCGTGTGCCCGATCGCCTGCTCAAGTGCGCGCAGTCGCCTTCCGACGGTCGGATGGCTCGTTTGAAGAGAACGCGCGGCACCGCCAAGCGTGCCGGATCGCGCAATTGCAAGAAAGATTCTGACGTCACTCCATTCCATCATGGGCCCCCTAACAAAACTGAACGCCGAGAATACAATTCTGTCACTTAAAGAACAAATCTAAACACCTAGATTTTTGTCATCGTAAAGGCGCGCCTTCTGCAGAAACGCGCCTTGGATGTCGTGTGAACTTAAACTCGGAGACAAAATAATGAGAACTTGGCTCATAACAGGCTGCTCGAGCGGCTTCGGCCGGCGGCTCGCGCTCGCTGCAGCACAGCGCGGCGATCAGGTCATCGCCACGGCCCGCAATGTTAAAACGATCGAAGAAATGGCTGAGCCTTTCGACGGCCGCATGATCACCTTGCCGCTCGACGTGACGGATGCGGCGGCAGCCGAGGCCGCGGCCGCAAAGGCGGTCGAGATTTTCGGCGGCTTCGACGTGCTCGTGAACAATGCCGGTTACGGACTGTTCGGCGCGATCGAGGAAGGCACGCCCGAAGAATATCGGCCGATGTTTGAGGTGAACGTCTTTGGTCTGATTGAAACCACGAGAGCCGCTCTGCCCGTCCTGCGAAGTTCAGGCGGAACGATTGTCACCATGTCGTCCGGCGCAGGCATCGCGGGCAGCGGCGGTGCCGGATATTACAATGCCGCCAAGTTCGCCGTAGAAGGGATTTCCGAAGCGCTCGCCGGTGAGCTGAAGCCGTTCGGCATCCGCGTGCTGATCGTCGAGCCCGGGCCGTTTCGCACCGATTTCCTTGGCCGTTCGATCACGATGGCGGCCAATGAGATGCCGCAATACGCCGCGAGCTCGCGTAGGCATTATCGCGCAACCAACAACGGCAATCAGGCGGGCGATCCCGACAAGGCGATTTCGGTGATCCTGCAGGCAGTCGACGCCGATGACGCCCCGCTTCATCTGCCGCTCGGCCAGATCGCGCATTCGATCGCTGAGCGAAAGCTGGCTTCCTTCCGCAGCGATATCGACGCATGGCGCGACATCACGATCGCCACCGATTTCGACCAGCCCTGAACGCTGGCCGCGAGCTTTGTTAACGTCAACATCGACTGGAAAGTGACCATGATCGCAACTCTGAAGGGGTTTACCCAGCAACTGGTGCCGGCGAATGGGATCAAGATCAACGCCGCCACTGGGGGCTCAGGCCCGCCGATCCTTCTCCTGCACGGTTGGCCGGAAACCTGGTGGGAATGGCACCATGTGATGCCGCTGCTGGCCGAGCATTTGAGCGTGGTAGCCATGGATCTGCGGGGCGCGGGTTTTTCCGACTGCCCACTTGACGGCTATGACAAAGCGACGATGGCGCGCGACGCGCATGAGGTCATGCTTGCCCTTGGGCATGAACGCTATGCCGTGTGCGGTCATGACATTGGCGGAATGGTGGCGTTAACGCAGGCCGCCATCTATCGGGAGGCTGTCACCCACCTGGCCGTGCTCGACGTTCCGCTTCCCGGCTGGACGCAATGGGAGGCGACGATCGCAAGGCTCTGGCACTTCAGCTTCCATATGAACCGGGATCTACCCGAGCGCCTGATCCATGGCCGTGAATATGACTATGTTTCGACCTTCATGGCTGAGCGGTTCTACGATCACAGCACCTTCAACCCGGCGGACATCGAGATCTACGCGAAAGCGATGGCACTTCCTGGCCGCACGCGCGCCGGCATGGAATGGTATCGTACCCTCGCCGGCGATCATGCGGCCGCGCTGGAGTACAAGAAGCGACCGCTCGAGATACCAGTACTAGGTCTCGGCGGGGATCAGCGCTTCGGTGCGCATATGGTCCCGATGCTGAAGGAGTTCGCCAGCAATGTGACGGGCGGCTCGATTGAGCGGTGCAGCCACTATGTGGCGGACGAGCGACCGGCAGAGGTGGCGGCCGCTCTCATCGATTTCCTCAAGGCCAGTTGAAACTCTGCGGCCGCCCCGTCGCGGGGCGGATCGCGACACTGCGCGTAAGTTGCGCCCGCACCTACCGCATTCGATCGATTAAATAAGAAGGAAACTGTCATGACCGCACCTGTCATTCGCGGCGTCAATCATATTGGCATCACAGTGCCCGACATCGAAGCAGCAAAATCGTTCTTGGTGGAAGCTTTCGGCGGTCAGGTGATCTACCAGTCCTTCGGGCCGCAGGATGCGCCGCGTCAGGGACCCGACTTCGAACGGGCCACCGGTGCTTTCCCCGGAACGGTCGTCCGCGCACAGGCGATGGTCAAGATCGGTACCGGACCTGACATCGAGCTCTTTGAAATGCATGGCCCCGCACAAGCCAAGCCGGTTCGAGCGAGCGACTTTGGGATTACTCACTTCGGTGTCTACACCGACGACATCGACGCGTCGGTAGAACGCTTTGAAAAAGCTGGAGGCACCTCTCTTACCGCGCCGCGCGCTATACCCTACGCAACCGAAAAAGGTCCTGGAAACAAGGTCTGCTACTGCCGCATGCCATGGGGCACGACGATGGAATTTATCACCACGCCCGACCGTATGGGCTATCACGACCAGACGGATCTGCGCAGGTGGCAGGACTAGGCCGAGCGTTGTTTGTTTGGGGACGAGCGGCAGCGATTATCCACCATCTCCTTGAGGCCCGATCAGGCCTTTATCATCCCGCCACGGCGGAATTAAAAGCAAAGAGCATGCTAAGCCATCCAGCGGAAATCGGACACGCTGAAGGAGTTGGCACGGGATAATCGGGGTCCAAACACGCTCGACTGTGGAAATATCTGCTGCGTGGACATTCCCACCGTTGCACGTCAGGTCGAGCCCGGGCGGACTCTGTTGTAGATGGTCGCTTCGCGGGCGCCATCCGATGGCGCCGTGAGATTCGAGGGAAATAAACCGACAGGGTAGCCGACACGACACAGATTAACCGTGGTCCGCAATTAAACCCTCTAAGCGGATGCTGCTGCTGGACCGATCACAACCACTACGCTACGCATTGCATGTTAGGATTTTCGCAATCATGTTTCCGACGAGGATGCATTGCCGTTTGACGCACTGAACAAGCTCTGGACCAGCGTTCGCGAATCCAGCCACGACTTCCGGGCATCGACCGAGATTTTCCCGTCACTCGATACGGACAAGCTTACCCAGACCCTGGAGGTGCGCGAAAAGGGAGACGAGAACGGCAGGGCCAATCGACCGGCATCATCGGCCCAGTTCCTCGATGAGGTCGAACAGCGGATCGTCGGTCGCATCGAGCAGGAAAAAGCGTCCGCCTATCAACTGCTTGAGGATCAGTTCCAGACCTTCGACGGGCGGTTGCGCAATCTTGATTTCGAGGGACAGTTCGGGCTGATCCGGCAGGCAAACGCCTCCAGCCTTTCGGATTTCAAGGCCGAGATCGCCAGCGGCGTCGACGAACTCCACGGTTTGCGCCGCGATCTCAAGATTGCCGAGGACGAAATGACGTCTTTCAAGAGGCAGCATCGGCTGGATCGCGCGGCAAAGGTCCCGAGTGCGGGCGCAACGAGCGTCAAGATCGCGCTGCTCATCGTTCTCGTCCTCATCGAGATCGTCATGAACGGCAACTTTCTGGCCAAGGGCAGCGAACAGGGCATCATCGGCGGCATAACCGAGGCGGTCGTCTTTGCCGTCCTCAACATTGGCGCTGCGCTGCTATTCGCTTTCTTCTGCGTTCGCAATCTTGTGCACCGGTCCTGGCTCATGAAGCTCGGCGGATTGTTCGGGCTGGTCGGCTATATTGTCGTTGCGCTTGCCGTGAATATTGCGCTCGCCCATTATCGCGAAGTATCGGCCACTATCCTCGACGGGGCCGGGACCGAAGTCATCCGCCGGATCCGCGAGAACCCGCTTGGTTTGAGCGAATTGAATTCCTGGATGCTGTTTGCGATCGGCATTTTTTTCTCGATCTTGGCGTTCATTGACGGCTGCATGCTCACAGACCCGTATCCGGGTTTTGCTGGCGTCCAACGTCGGCTGAACGAGGCGCGGCGAAACTACATTTCCGGAAAGCTTGATCTGATCGACAACCTTCGTGAAATTCGCGACGACCACAACGACAAGATCGAGGAGATCGTCAGGGACCTGAGCACGCGCCGGCAGGAGTCGGCCGCGATCATCGCCCACCGAACCCGCACTGCCGGTCTGTTTGCCGAGTACCAGGGTCATCTCGAGCGCACGGCGAATGCAGTTTTGACGGCTTATCGTGAGGCGAACCGGGCCGCGAGAAGCGAACCGGAGCCTTCGTACTTCACGAGCGCCTACACGCTGGAGCGGATTGTACCGGTCCTCAAAATCAGCGGGGAATGGGACGATCGCGTTCTGTCGGAACGCGTCCAGGTCGCCCAGGCCGAACTCAGCGATCAGATCAGGAAAATCGGCTCTGCCTTCGAGGTCGCCGTCGAGCAGTATCACAGACTGGACAATCTATTCCCGGAGGCGGGCGTTGGCGCGGAAAAGGCGGCGTAACAGTCGTTCAAGGAAAGGCGGCTTTTCGACGGGTGCTGTGGTGGCGACGATTGCATTGTCGGCAGTGGCACTGGCCATGATCGGCGCTTTTGGGTGGCTGAAGTATCAGGCGATGTCCACCGTCTCGCTCGACAAGGCCTCGCTCTGCCCGACGACGGGTCCTAAGAGCGAGACCGCCATCCTTCTCGATGTCACGGATCCAATCTCCGGCACCACGTCCCTCGATTTGAAGAACCAGTTCCAGCGGCTTGTGTCTGGCGTCCCCGTCAACGGTGCGATCGACGTCTATGCGCTGACCGAAAAGGAAGGCGAGCTTCAAAGGACCTTCCACGGCTGCAATCCGGGCAGCGGTGATCTCGCCAACGAGTGGACCAGCAATCCGAAGCTCGTGCAGCAGCGCTGGGAGAAAGGTTTCCAGAAGCCGCTCGACGATATCGCGGGAAAACTCGGGTCTGGCGCTTCAGGCGAGTTTTCGCCGATCATGGCCGGCATTCAGCGCATCAACCTCGAAGCCTTCCAGCCTTTGCCTGCTGGCATTCCGAAAACCTTGTACATTGCCTCGGACATGGTCGAACATACTGCGGCGTTTTCCAGCTATCGCGACGGCGTTTCGATCGCCAAATTCGACAGCAGTGCTGCGCGCGAGAAATTCAGGACCTCGTTGGATGGGGTGCAGGTCAGGATCCTGGCGTTCCAGCGGCCGGGCCAAAAGTTCAAGATGGAGGACCTGGCGGCATTCTGGAAATCCTGGGTGGAGAAGAACAACGGAGAGTTCGCAGGTTTCACCCGTCTGGAGGGACTGGAGTGATGGCGTCGAATGAGAAAGGAAGAACCGCATTTCGCGATTGGGCGCCAGTTGTGCTGTTTGCAGTGGTGACGATCGGGGGAATGATCTTCATCTGGACGGCGAAGCTCGCGGCTTGGTCGACCCTTGTTGTGACCGCCGTGCCCCTGGTGCTGATGGCGGTCTATTTCCTGGCATCGATCGCGCTTGCCGGTTTCCGCCTGCACAACGAGCAGGCCGGCGACAACCTCTATTACATGGGGTTTCTGTTCACCCTCTCGAGCCTTGGCGTATCGCTCTACCTGTTTGCTGGCGAGACGTCGATCGAGACGATCGTGCGCAACTTCGGGATCGCAGTCACATCGACGATCGCCGGCGTCACACTCCGCATCCTGTTCAACCAGATGCGCCGCGACCCAATCGACATCGAACGCAGCGCCCGCCACGAGCTTGCGGAAATGACGCGGCGGGTGCGAACCGAGCTCGACACGTCCGCCCGCGAGTTCTCCAACTACCGCAGGGTCAGCAACCAGATGTTGACGGAGGGCTTCGAGGAGATCGGTCGTCAGGCGGAAAAAAACGGCGAGGAAATCCGCAAGGTGATCGAATCGATCACCAAGGAGGCGATCATCCCGATCCAGGAAGCCGCGGCCAGGCTTTCATCGATCATCGGGGATCACAATCGCTCGGTGACTGATCAAGCCGCGGAAGCAAGTCGCAAACTCAACGAAACCACGGATAGACTTTCGACGATCATCGACCGGTTCGGGGTTGCGGTTGAGGGCGTCGGGACCCGTCTTGGGGAGATCAGGCCGCCCGAAGATGTCATCCGGTTCGAGTTGACCCCCACGATTGATGCCATCAGGGACATGACCGATGCCCATCTGCGGCGGATGGAGGAGGTGATGGCGCAGACGCGCTTGCAGACTGTTACGGTGGACGACGCGCTCAGGCCCCTGAGCAGCATCGACAGCAAACTTGATCGCATTGCCGAAGCTCTCGAGCGTGACAGGAGCGGTTCGTCGTCGTCCAGCCTTGCGAGAATCCCAGAGGTTGTCGAGGATATAGTGGCGGGCGAGGGCAAGACCGTGAATACAGAACCGGTGTCGGTGGCTCCTGAAAGGACGAAGGCCAATCCAGCGCCGGGCGAGCCAAAACGACGGTTGTTCAAATGGTGACACGGGCAAGCGCAGGTCCAAAGCTGGAACACAAGGGCTATAACCGCGGCCTCATTCTGGGGCTGACGATGGCAGAATCCATGCTTCTGCTGGTCTTCTGCCTGCTGCTGGTCGCGGCCGCCATGATCACGGCCGAACGCAGGCAACGGATGGACGCCGAGCAACGGCTCGCTCAGCTGGAACAGCAGAACAAGGAACTTTCCGCCCAGCTTGTCGAAGCACAATCCAAGCTCGGCGCGAACATGTCGGCAGCCGATCGGGTCAAATTCGAGAGCGAATGGCGCGAGCTCGTATCTGCCCGACAGATCATAGACAGGCTGAAAATGAATGATGCAAGCCCCGCTGATCTTGCCAAGCTCGCGGCGGTCGGAAAGGTGCTGGTGGCGAATAATATCCCGATCGACCAGGCTCCTGACCGGCTCGAACAGCTCTTACACGGGCAGATCGAACCTCATGAGTGGCCGCCGATCATCAACCTCTCGGAAGCCGGCGGCTATTTTTTCACATCAGGCAGCGCCGCATTGACACCGGAATTCGAAGACAGGCTTGAGACATCGATCGCCGATCAGATCGCCGACAATCTTGAGCGCTACAAGGTCGATGTGATCGAGGTGATCGGACACACGGACGAACAGCGCGTTTCCAGGAGCATGTCCAATCTCGACGACGCATCGATCGAAGTGATCGACGGCGCGCTTTCGGTCGAGACGCTTCAGCCAGCCGACAACGCCGGGCTCGGTCTCGCGCGGGCGATCGCCGTTGCAAATATTCTGAAGGCAAATCCGAAGCTGAAGGACGTGACCGTCTTGCCGATGTCGGCTGCCCAGCTGGTCATTCCCGGCGACACGCTCACCAGCGGACGGGCCGGAAACGTCAAGGAACGGCGTCGCATCGAGATCAGGATCAGGCGTCGCGCCGAATCCGTGCAGCCCTGACTTGGGCATAGTCCTGGCTTTCGGTAGGACGAGTGACAATGGCGGCTTGTAACGCAGACCCTGGGCGCTCGCCCATCGCGGCATCGCTTGATGCGAACAAGTTCGAGGAACAGATCAACCGCTTACGGCCCGGTTTGGTAGACACGCACAAGCGCTTGCCTTGACTGCCGATGCGGCGCCAACTGAGCGTCAGAAATGTTCACCGAACAGCGTCGGCTCGCGCGACACCGGCTCTCTTTGCTTCTTCTCGATTGTCCATGAGCGATATCTGCTGGCGTAGCCAGCCCACCTACCCTGAAGAGCGAGATCGCTCTCGAGGATCCGCGAAAGAGATCACTTCATCTGCCGCCAGAATCGGCCCTCCAGCGAGCGCTGTTTCGCCGAGGAGTTTGAGGGGCATGATCTGGCCGACAATTCCAATATATGTGATGGCACCTTACTAGATGACGAGAACGAAGCACCGCTTTTGACGTGCGAGTGCTATCTCCAAAATCGCTTCGTATCGAGTACCTCATCGACCGACGCTTGCGCCCTATGGATCAATGCCTCCTTGTCTGCGTGGGAAAGGACCGAATCTTTCGCCGGGTCTGATAGACCGTGCTTCTGCAGTACATCCGGGCCGGTCGCAAGATCGTTCAAGCTGCCGAGATCGTCCTGAAGCAGTTCCATGGCAGCGAGGAATTTCCTGTGTCGACGGGCGCCTCGTCTGTCGTCGAACAGCGATGTGAAGAATTCCGCCGCATACCGAAACTTCTTCGCGTCCTTGCGAACCTCGTGACGGTGCTCGTCGTCCATCCTCGCCAGTGCCTGCCCGCCCTTCTTTATCCGTTTGCGCAGCTTGTCGAGCGCGCGCGCTGCAAAATCACGAGCGCCAGGTATGTCTCCGGAAAGATACTCCCCGCGCCAGAGCCACCCAATCAGGCCAAGCATCAGGGCTCGCGACCTCGGTGAATTCAATGCTTTAATCGCATCCCGGTAGACGACGTCCCTGGCTGACTTGAGCTTGACGACAAGGTCGGCATCCTCTGCCTTCGCGAGCAGAACGTCGACGTTTCGCGCCTCGTCGAGCGCGGCGGCGATCCATCGCAGGTCTTCCTTGAGCCTGAGCGCTTCGTCGTTCGGGATGACCTCCTTGAAAAGTGAGAAAGCCGACCGCAGCCGCCGAAGCGCGACGCGGGCCTTATGCAGCGCCTCCGCGTTTCGCTTCTGGAAGAGCACGTCCTCATTCAATCGGAATTGCCGGACACAAGAAACGGCGATCGCCTGGAATGCAGCAGCCGCATTCATGTCCGGGTCGAGATGGATAGGTTCTGATTTAAAGACCACTTTCTGAACTTCGACGAGCGCGAAGCCTCGCTCAGCCTTCGAGCGCACGCCGAACCGGAAGCCCGTGACAGCGTCGATCCTTCGCGGGAAGACGAAAAGGTCGCTCGGATTTCCGTCTTTGAGCTCGACCTCAACCTCGTAGATCGGGAAGCGACGGTCGTCGGCGACTACCTCACCTTGATCGACAACGACTTCGAAGCGCGAGCCGTTCTCCTCGACATCCCATTGCCGCCGTTCCACCACGACGTCGAACACCGGTTCCAGCTTAGGCTCGCTGCCGAACTCGCCGGCAAGGGGACTGGTATGATCGATGACGGGCTCATCTCGGTTGACGGGCGTTTCCCACTCCGACCGCGCAAACAGCGAGCGCGCGGCCCCGGTGGCTTTGACGGTCTACATGCGCGCTTCGTCGACCTTGCGGATGAGAAGCGTGTATCCTTCCCGCCAAAGCCCGCGATCCGGGTATCAAAGTATGTTGATCGCTGCTCGAATAATCCGTCCCGGCTCGCCTAGCAGCTGGGAACCAACAAGGCGGTCGAGGGCTTCCTCCGAAAGGTCGATCTTCAATTCGGTTTCTGACGACAAAAATGAACTCCGGTTGATGGTGGAAGCTGTTAAACGCCGATCTCCTGTCATAGTTCGGTGCCACATCGTTTTGATGAAACATAGGAGAAATCGAAAACATGCTCGCCGACGACCCGCTCACTTCCTCGACACCGACGGCAGGGTCCCGGGTCCAGCAGGCTGGAGCCATCTGTTATTATCGCAACGGCAAGCGCCGGCTTCGCATCCTTTCGATTGGCAGCCGCAGAAATGGTCGCGGGGACATACCCAAGGGCCATCCCGATCCGGGCCAAACCAGCCAGCTCGCCGCCGGGCGCGAGGCCCTTGAGGCAACAGGTGTCGCCGGCAAGGTAACTAGCGGCGTCTTCGGCTCCTTCACCTACACGATGGAAAGCCTGCCGTATTACGTTGCTGTTCACCTCCTTGAGGTTGCCGGACTTTCTGCGGAATTCCCCGCGAAGACGGTGCGCAGGCAGAAATGGTTCCCACTTAATGTCCCCGTCCGCCAGGCCAGCCAGCCGGGCCTGCGCGCCTTGCTCGCAAAACTGGAAGCGGTCGCCTCTTGAAGATCGGTTTTTCCAGATCGCTGTCAAGGGCGTTACGGTCACAAAAGAAATTTGTCAGGCTCGTCGAGGCCGTTCTGCAGCCGCCGCGCCGGAGGCGAACGCGCAAGGGGCCGCCACGGCTCGAGATGACCATGAGCTTCGGCAGCAATCCGGGACGGCTCGTGATGAAATTCTTCGCGCCCCCAAAGCTGCCTGAGCGCCCTTCGATGGTGGTCGTGCTTCATGGGTGCGGCCAGACGCCCGAGAGCCTGGACGCTGCGAGCGGCTTTTCACGCCTCGCAAGAGAAAGGGGCTTCGTCGTCGTCTATCCGGAACAGTCGAAGAGCAACAATCCGCAAGGCTGCTTCAACTGGTTTCGGCCGAGCTCTGTCAGCCGCGATCGTGGCGAGCTGCTCTCCGTAAGGCAGATGATCGAACACGCGGGCAAGCGTTATGGTGTCGATCGGAAGCGGGTCTTCGTCGTCGGCCTTTCGGCAGGCGGAGCAATGACCGCAGTCCTGGTGGCTACCTATCCCGATCTTTTTGCTGGCGCAGCGATCGTTGCCGGAATGCCGGTCGGTGCTGCTCGCGAGGCGATGTCGGCTCTTCGCGCGATGAGGTCGGGTGCTCCGACGCCCGCCGAAGGATGGGGCAGCCGCATCGCCGGCATCTCTCCCGAGCGGCGCTCATGGCCTTCGATCAGCATCTGGCACGGTACGGCCGACAGCGTCGTAAATCCAAAGAACGCAAACGCAAGCGTCGACCAGTGGCTGGAAGCGATGAACATCAATCGGGAATCGAGTCATATTCAGAAAAAGGCCTGGGGAGAACTGCACTCCTGGCGCACTGCACATGGATCCTCATTAACTTTTTATTCCGTCGCGAACCTGGCCCACGGACTGCCCGTCAAGCCGCGCGCGAGTGACCGGTCGAACCCGAAGGACCCTTTCGTACTTGCATCCGATGTTTCAGCTCCTCTCGAACTGATGCGCTTGTGGGGGCTATCGTAATCGACGTTTCCTGGTCATTTGTCGAGTTCAGCGTCAAGAATGCTGAACTTCTGGACTTTCATCCGCGACCTGCTGCGTCTCCACTTGAGATAGCGCATCCATGGGCGCCAACTATGACTTTAAGGAGAAGATATGACAGATAAGACCTGCTCCGTGCCGACGTCCGAGCAGCGCCGTTTCCTCGAGATCCGGGAGGCGGCAGAGCGCTCGATGTTAGACAAGATCTTCAAGGCAATCGACGACGTGGCCGCCGAAGTCGCAGAAAAATTTGCGGAGGCGGGTCTCGATTTCGAGCCGACCAGCAGAGACTATTTCATGTTCACGACCCAGTAGGTGACTTTCGTCCGTTTTTGCGGCGGCGATCCGGATACGCTGCAAGGCGGCGATCCCGACCTCGGTCAGCGGATTATCAACAATGGCCAGCATATCATCGACAGCTACTGGCGACGCGGCGAACGGACCTAGATAACCGGTCAAAGATAGAGCTTTCGCACGGACGTCGGACACTCTATGCGATCTGCTTAAGGCGTAGCGCCAAACCGTGACGATCCAGTCGAGGAAATCTGCAATTGATCCGGATTGCATCGCTCGAGAGGAGTTCCGATGGCTGCTTTCTGTGCGACTTAGACGAGCCGCCCGTCAGGGAGGGGGTATCTTGTTTGAATTTCTTCAAGAGCCTCGCACCTCAGGTCAGATTTGAGCTTGCTCCAAAACCTGTCACAAGCAGCGCTTCCCGGAGCTCCTCGGCTCCAGCTTTGTCAGCCTAGGCAGATCGGACGCTATACCCTCAACATTAGAGGTCAACAATCAAAAGGAAGCCGTTCGCTGCAGCACTTTCAGAACTGCCTCACGCTGGCATTCGCTTTTATGATCAATGCCTGATTATCCGCAAGCTCGATCATCTCGACGAGTACCTCTTGAGGCCTCCCGCCACCACCGCACGGTCGACCAGGTCCTGCTCATCGCGCAGTCATCCTGGCACCATAAAAAGCGGTCGGGGTCTTCCTCGTCGACGGTCGCGGGCTGGAGTTCGGTCATCAAGGTGATGAGGAGCCCAAGGCAGGTCAAGCATTGTGCTACAGTCGTAAAGACGTGTATGGTGGGACCGCACGGTTTCTTTGAAGGGAAGGGTAGACGAGCTAGCCCCCGCGCGGTCCCAAGCCTATACCTGAAAAGCTATGTTTTGTTCCCGCCGTACAGAACAAAAAAGGCCCGCCGGCGCGGGCTAGTTTAAGCTGCATTCTGTGGAACCGCGCAGGCTGATAGATAACGGTGCCAGAAAGGGACGGACCCACAGCACGATCCCGGCTCCTTACCGGGCACGTGTGGGTTTGTTCCCGCTACTCGAAAAAATGCCCGCTTCGGGTAAATTTCTGAGAGGGTCAGCGGGATCGCCCAGGTTCGAGGCAGGTGACCTATTGGACACCACCACCTCCCACACGATTCGAGGGCTACCCGATTAGATACAGCAGGTATGGAGCCTCCGAGGAACGACGGAAAAGCAGGGGACGAACGCGTGCGCCGTCGATGCGTAGCGATTTATTTCGTGGGAAATCCCGCATCAGCTTCGCGCAATCAAAGCGAGTTAGGCAGAGAGCATACTGCCTCCCAAGATTTGATCACTGTCAGCCCCGCCTTCGGGCGGGGCTTTTTCTGCCTGAGGTGTCGTGCAGGCATAAGAGCAACTGCGGGCGATCACGGCGGTGGTCGGCGAGAGGGACCGCAGGTCTCAAGCTTTCCGCGCAACCTAGGCGCTTGATCTCGGGTTTTGCTGTGACATCGGCTGTTTGTTGAAAGGGGCAGTTAAAAGGCAGCCGATGGCTTCCTCAGTGCAGGTGGCTGCTGTCCAGATCTCCGGATGTCAGGATTTGTTGGCACCTATGCGACCACTTGCGTAATTTATCCGGGTCGCTTGGCAAGAACAGGTCCGCAGGCTGTCTCGCTGCCAACGGCCCGGCCTTCTCATCAAACCTTCGTGTCGAAACCGGCCGGGTTACTGCCGGACGAGGGCAAGTCGTCTTCCCCCTCTGGCAGTTTTCCATTAGGCGTCAGATCGTCAACAGCCTTCGGTAGATCTCGGCTTAACCGCTCTAAGATCTCTTGGTGGGAAAGTCCGGTCTTCGCCGCAAGTTCGCTGAGAATGTCGGGACCGAGAGCTTCACTGAGTTGGCCGCCATCAATCGGAGAGTTGGAGCCCGGACTGACCCAGCTTTCTGCTTTTTCTCCGTGGCCATTTTGCTGGAACGTCTTCAGCAGCTCGCCGAGACCACCGCTTAGAATTCCGCCAGTCGACAATCCACCAAGGAGATCGCCAAATCCACCAGGACCACCAAAAATTCCGTCGAGGCCCCCTGGCGCTTCACCTGAAGTTGTTGGTCGGGCATCCTGTCTACGTTGCGGATTTTGGATGCCACGCAGCAATTCACCAATCTTGTCACGGTTCTGGTAACCAGCCACCGCTATCACGCCCAGCAAGGCCTTCAAAGGACCACTCATCATAGCTTTTCTCCTTCGCAACACAGCGGCGCCCGATGCGGCCGCAATTTGTAATTCGATTTCATTGCATACGAACAG
This sequence comes from Sinorhizobium sp. B11, assembly GCA_039725955.1. NCBI lineage: Bacteria > Pseudomonadati > Pseudomonadota > Alphaproteobacteria > Hyphomicrobiales > Rhizobiaceae > Sinorhizobium > Sinorhizobium sp. B11. The sequence goes on along the minus strand of CP091035.1, from coordinate 450,293 downwards.
CGTCCTTGAACGCCACGGTTGCCAACACTGACCCGTCGTCTCCCGCAATTTCGAGGGATCGGCCATCGATCACGTCGTCGTGCAAAACAAGTTCAGCAACCATTTCCCGGGCGGACCGTCTTGCCTCGGCGACGGCCTGCGCAAGCGAAGGAAATTCGATGCCCTCTTGGTCCTCTTCATAGGAGTCCTCGTCGCGGAGGTGAAAGAAAAATCTCATCTATACCTTTCTTGAACGGGACCGGGAGAAGACCCGAACGACGCCTTCAGCATGTCGACAATCGCACTGTGATTGTACGGCTTGGGAATGAACGAGACGCCGCTCGCAAGGTCGAACGCACCAAGACGGACATGGCCCGAGGTAACGATGACACGCGTTTGTGGCGCGCGCGCGCGAACGCGTGTCATCAGCCCGAGGCCGTCGGTTGAACCCGGCATGTTAACGTCGGTGAAGATGGCGTCGATGTGGGTTGCTTCGAATACGACAAGAGCTTCGTCGGCGTTGCCGGCTTCAAGGACCTCGAATCCCGCCTCCTCCAGCGCGTCAACTGTAGCAAATCTGATGAGCGGTTCGTCGTCGACAACGAGGACCCTGCGGATGGGAGAAGCCTCCGCGTCGGAGCCAGGAGGCGGCTCGCTATGGCCTCTCCCTTGCCAGTCTGCGGCCGCCTGCGACCAGTGCTCGCGATCCCGCCCGTCCGGACAGCCTTCGCTCTGCCAGATTTCATGCGCCCGGCGGCTTACCCAGTTATACTCTTCCTGATCCATCTATCGTCTCCGTCGAAAGCACAACGCCGGCAGAACGAGACGGTTCCTGCGCCTTTTCTTACATAGTCGGACGAGAGGGCGGTGCGATTCTCGTCGGCAAAGCCAGCATTCGAGGAACTTCGACGGCTGCCAGCCTCTGGTCTACGGGTGCGATCGGCGCGGCGGTTGGTCTCGGAGCCTACGAGACTGCACTCGTCCTATCGATCGCCACTTTCGTCACGCTGCGGGTAATGACGAACTTCAAGGTCGAGAAGACGGAGACGGTTCTTGAGGCGCCGCAAGGTCTTCGGGAGTGGCTTCCCCTGGTGCCTTTGCTCCATCCACAGTGAACGCGCGAGGAAAGCGTGAGGGTTTCTGAAAGGGCGAGAATCGTGCTTCAGCGAGCGTCGAAGACTAATTGGCGTTCATACCCTGAGGAACAGAATAGGTTAAGCTAAGTTGAGAAGGCGGGATCAATCCGATCTCGCAAAGGAGAAGTACATCATGGCATCGACAAGTGGTTCACAATCAAAAGGCGGCGGCGCAAAGTCGGGCGGCAGCAAGAGTGCGTCATCGTCATCTGACAAGAGCTCCAGCTCGGCCGGCAAGCAGGGCGGCACGCACGAACAGCACGTCAAGGCTGGCGAACAGAGCCACAAGAATTCCAAGTAACCCGTTCACTACGGCCGGAACACATTACAAGGGCGGGCGCGGAACCGATCCGCGCCTTTTTTGCGTCACGAGCTCCGCACCTTGCGAAAGCTTGAGCGACTTCGAATTCGTGCAACTATTAGCAAGCTCCTGTGAATGTAGCCCGGATTAGCTTCGCCGGCATGGCGTAGCGCTTGGCGGGGAGACCTGCGAATTGGTTCATCTTGACCAAGCCTACGATCCCGAGGGTTTGAGAGGCAACAGGGCCGGCGTTGTAAACGTACCCTTAACCAGGTCTTCCTGATATCTTACCAGGCATCGCATTTTGAACCAAACGCGTTTACTAGCGTTCAAGCCTCACACGAGGTGAGGAGCTTGGTTCTCATGATCGTCAAGGAAAAGCCCGTCGTTGTAGTCACGGGTGCATCTGCTGGGGTCGGTCGAGCGGTGGCGCTCCACTTTGCGCGGCATGGATGGCGTGTCGCATTGATGGCGCGCGGGAAGGCGCGCCTCAAATCGGCCGCAGCCGAGATCCAGGCGGCGGGAGGCGAGACGCTCGTGTGTCCGCCGACGTTGCAGATGCCGCCCCCATCGAAGCCGCGGCAGAAACGGTGCTCGGCGCGTGGGGAAAAATTGACGTTTGGATCAACAACGCGATGGTCACCGTGTTCGGGACCGTCGAAACAATAGCTCCAGATGAATTCAGGCGCGTGACCGAAGTTGCCTACCTCGGGCAGGTGCATGGAACGCAGACCGCCTTGAAGCACATGCGTCGCGCTGGTCGAGGAACAATCGACTCCTATTTCCCGGTGTGACAGACCGGCTGGTAGCCGCAACCGCGTTCAAAGGCCAGCTTGGTGCCGAGCCGAAGCGTTAGCGACAACCCGATAATCTCTTCGATCCAGTCGATCCGAAGCAGGTTATCGGTGGTCGCTTTGTCAGGGAGGCGAAGCAGACGGTCGGATCCGTGTCAGGATCGAATGCGCGCGCGGCTCTAGCCGCCGTTGGCTTCGGTATGATTTTAGGAGGTATCTACGCAGCCGGACGCCCTCCAATTCGACAGCGCCGTTGGCATCAGTGGTGCATCAAGGGTATTGGCCGCATCTCATCGGCGTTGATCCGTGCCTCCTCCACATTCTGTGCCGGAAACATCTTGATAAAAAACTTTTCGGTTTCCAGAGCATTGCTTTGGAGTTCCAGCGTCCATGACGCCGGCTTCAGCTTCGTCTTTGAACACGTTCAGCAGCCGGTTACGCGACTGGTCAGTATGGACCTCGTAGATATAGTATCGCATCGGACTCCTCCGATCAAAGGCGACACCGTTTCAGCCTTTCCGGGCGTGAACAAAGCCAGGTAAGCTACGGCAATGATAATCGCGATGACGAATATCATCAGCACGTACCGGATCATGGCTTTGCTGGCTTTTCGTTCGGTGTCGTTCATATCGATGCAACAAGCAAGGAAGTAGAAGGTTCGTGCCATTGCTCAGGGCACAGCAATCCGCCCGATCGAAGAAATGCGACCTAAAAGATGCGTCGGAGGATGATCAGACGCGACCCGTTGGTGCGCTAGAAAAGGACTTGAAATCTTGGCGTTTGCTCCTAAATTTTTCGCCGTCAAACGCGCTGAGGAAAGGAGATGGCTATGGCGAACACCCTGTTTGACGTTCCACTGTTCCTGAAGAAGCGGCATTACATTCAGGAACTCGCTAGCCTCGAAGACGTCTTCGACATGCTTGACGACTGGCCGGAGCAAGAGAAAGATACCACCTATGAGGCCCTTGAAAAGGCTTGTCGCATGGCAGCGCAAGGAATCTTCCCTCTGCCAGCGATCCGGGAAAACCTCCGGCGGTTCCTGATAAAGCGCCACATGCTGGCCAACGTCGAAGAGGTTCCAGTCGTCACTAAGCGCCCGACTGATCGCAACATCAATTCGTGAGCGCAGTCGGCGCGGCAGAATATTTCAACCCGCCACGTTTGGCGCGGCGGGTTTTCCTTTGAAAGGCGCGTTGAAGGGAGCCGGCATTACTGTCCTGTTCGGCATCGCTTTCGCGTGCATAGCCAAGGGCATCCTGCGGCTCGCCGGTCATGGCACCCGCCAGGTGGTTCTCTGGCGCAAGCCCAGATGGCACTATAAAGACATCATCGTCCGGCTCAATGCCGACTGCGTGACGCCGAGCCGCTTGGCGGCACGGGTGAAGCTGCGGTCGAAGGCGACTGCCGCGAAGATGGCGAGGTCCGCGAAGTGATCCGGGCGCATTCATAACTCCCGCTATTAGGGCCTACTACCAATTCGGCGCTTATCTGAATTAATTAGCATAGCTCCCTTGTCCAACGCAGTTTGAAATAACGAGGAACACGTGATGGCAAAGGTATGGCTGGTGACGCGCGCAAGTCGCGGTCTGGGGTCCGAGATAACGCGCGCGGCACTCGATGCGGGCGAAACGGTCGTGGCGACAGCGCGCTCCGATACGGCGCTGCGAGAGGCCTGGGGGACGAACGTGATCGCCTGCATACCCTCGCGCCCGATATCACCGACGCCGAAGCTGCGCACTTGGTTGCCGCCGAGACCGCGGCGCGGTTCGGAGCGATCGAAATTTTAGTCAACAATGCCGGCTACGGCGAACTGGGCTTTTTCGAGACCTTTACTGATGCCGCCGTGCGGCGTCGGTTTGAAGTCAACCTGTTCGGAACGGTCAGGCCTCGTCATCACTGTCTCGTCGGTCAGTGGATTGGTCTCAAGCGCCGGGGGGCGGAGTACTCGCCGTCGAAATTTGCGCTCGAGGGTTGGATGGGGGGCTTTGCGCAGGAGTTGGCCCCGCATGGCATCCGCTCTCTTGTGGTCGAACCGGGGATGCTGCGAACAGATTTCATGGATGGCAAATCACCAAGCTTCGGTAGCATCGACATCCCAGACTATGCCGAGGCGACCGCGTTATCGCGCCGTCGTGGATGGGGCCATTGGTAACCAACCGGATGATCCAAAGCTGCTTGCAGCGCGGGTCGTCACCCAATCTAGTCTTCTTCACATGCGAAGCGTAAGGCTGCCATCGTCCGAAGCGGTACTCAGTAGGCGGGCTTCTTCCCCTCTATTCGGCCACTTCATCGACGACCTCGCCGCAGCGATCCCTGAAGTGCCTTAGTCGACCGCAAGGTCAGTGCCGCCGGGAGGTGTTGGCTCTGGCGGCGCCGAGCGCAGCCCATCCGTCCTGGATCTGGACAAAAGAGCGATTTTTCGAATACGAAAGGGTTGGACACAACGGCCATGCATCCTAGCTATGACGTTGAATCATATCAACAAGATAGGCAAAGGAATCTGATGAAGCCTTATCTGGGCACCGGTGTCGCGCTCATCGCCGCAGTGACAAATGCTGAAGCAAGTTATTGGACCGGTTACGATCTCCGGGATGCATGTCAGCGAACTCCAAGTTTTGTAACCGGCTACGTTACCGGGTGGGCCGACAAGCGGCTAATCGACAGTCAAAATCATTCCGGGGACGCAGGCGATGGCGGAAGCCCCAAGGTCTGCATGAGCAGCAATCCATCCGCCACTCGGTTAACGACGACCTACTGCCGCTATTTGGCCGAACACCCAGACAAGCTTCCGGAACCGGCCGAGAGCCTCCTGGCGGATGCTTTTGTCAAAGCTTTCCCATGTCCGCAGTGACACAGCGGACCCAGAGCCAAGGCGACGTTTGTGCTATCTTGTCTGCGTCAGATCGCTCCGGCTACCATCAGTCGGCTTTGGCCGCCCGTGCACCTAGAGAGTATTGGTGCAACGAGAATGATGATGAGCGGCGGATTTTTCAGCGCGGCGATGTTATTGCCAAGAACATCGTTTCTTTCGAATTCAGCTTTCGGCGAGCCTCTATGACGACATCTACCAACATCATTGCCGAACCGAAGGTTGGCCGCTTGGGCATGGGTCCAGCTTTGAGAACGGCGGCGGCCAGACGCCGCACGTCAACGGGGATCGCGTGTCTGCAGCGGTTGCAAAGGTCGACTCTTAAGCTGGGTGCCCGCAAATTATGAAGCTTATGGTCTGCGCTCGCGTTGGGATCGCGCCGTCTGCTTCACATGTATTGGGACAATCCCCCATTTACAGTCTGGTCGACGAACGGATCGGCGTTTGAAAACGAAAATCGACCGCGGTCTCCCATGGTCAGTCGGTTGACGCGAAGAGTGCCGGCCCTATCTCGCTACTCAGAGACCTTTCCATGGATCACGTCGATATGCACAGCGACCAAGAATTCCGCATGCTCTCCGAGGCGGTCCAGGCGTGGTATCGCTATTACGAACTTCGTCCCGACGAGCAGGCTTCGCATGTCTTATGTTCGGCAGCGCTCGAATTCTTCAACGAAGGATATTGTACCCTTGATGACGTCTCGACCATGCTTATCGGAACCTATGTCGGAATCTCGGCTACACGAGTGAATGCACCAACGTCGAAGTCGGTGCATTAGTGGTTCAAACTCTTGCGAGCATGGTGTGAAAGCCCGGACAGACATCCTGTTTTTTGAGCGACAACGGGATGACCACAACGCGCTTACACGCGCTGTAGTGCGGCGATCGTATTGAGACGCACCCCTGATCGCCGCTGCGCAGCCAAGAGAACTTTAAGGGCGCGGAACTGATCCGCGCCCTTTTGCATCAGGAAATCTGCGCGGAGGCCTTCCCGAGCTTGACGGAGGGTTCTCGCCCCCATACCCGCAATTTGCCAAGTTCCTCAACGAAACTGGCGACATCCTTACCGCTCGAAAGCGCAATCGTGCCTTCGTCGAGTGCATTGGCGATACCTGCCTTGTCAAGCAGCGGCAGAGCGGATTGGTCGTAGCCGATATACTTGCAGTGCTGGAACGCGTCGGCGACGAAATCACGTGCTGTCGCTTCCTTGACCAGGTCTTCGATTGCCTGATGAGAGGTCAGTAGCACGACCGCATCGAAGAGCACCGACGGGCCGCCGTCGATCATGTGCTGCGCTTCAATGAAGCTTCCGTCCGCCGCGGTCACACCACCGACTTTCGGGGCGATAATCTCGAAGACCGCCTTTTCCTTTGTCACAGCCGCAGTCAGGGCCTTCAGCAGTTTTGCATCGGCGCCGTCGGCGACAAGGATCCCGAGCTTTCGGCCTTCGAAGCGGTTGGGACCCCGCTCGACGATGCTGAGCGCCGGCGAGGGGTCGAGATCCTGCCTGGTCGGCATGGCAGCGTCGGCGGGTTTCGGCATTGATCGGAACCCGAGCTTTTGAGCCACCGTGGTCGCAAGCGTCTCATCGATGTTCATGAGATGCGACACCATTCGCTCGCGGATCACAGGCGTTTCGACCTTACTGAGCTCGAAGGTCAGCGCCATGGCGATATGTCGTTGCTCGGCTCCTGTCTGGCTGATGAAGAATTGCCGCGCCTGACTATAGTGGTCGGCAAAGCTTTCCGGACGAAGGCGAACCTTATGGCCATTTTCCTCGGCAGGGAAATGACGATAGCCCCGTGTCGGAGACTCACGCGGCCCTTCCCCGAATGAATTGGGCTGGTAATTGATCCGTCCGGTCGGATTGCGCATCGCCATATGCCCATCCTGCTGGAAATGCGCGAAGGGACACTTGGGTGCATTGATCGGCAGATGTGTGAAGTTCGGCCCACCCAGACGTTTTAGCTGAGTATCGAGATAGGAGAAGTTGCGGCCCTGCAGCAGCGGATCGTTCGAGAAATCAATACCTGGCGGGACGTTCTGGGTCATGAACGCGACCTGCTCCGTCTCGGCAAAAAAATTGTCGGGCATGCGGTCAAGCACGAGACGGCCGATCGGACGAACCGGAAGCACTTCCTCCGGAATAATCTTGGTCGGATCGAGGATGTCGAAATCGAAATTGTCCGCAAAATCCTGGTCGAACAGTTGCACGCACAATTCCCATTCCGGGAAGTTTCCGGACTGGATCGATTGCCACAGATCGCGTCGGTGGAAGTCCGGGTCGGCGCCATTGATCTTGACCGCCTCGTTCCACGCAACAGATTGCAGGCCAAGCTTGGGCTTCCAGTGAAATTTCACGAAAGTAGATTCGTCGTTGGCATTGACAAAACGGAAGGTGTGCACGCCGAACCCTTCCATGAACCGGAAGGATCGCGGAATAGTCCGGTCCGACATGATCCACATGACCATGTGCATGCTTTCGGGCGTCAGACTGATAAAGTCCCAGAAGTTGTCGTGCGCGGTCTGTGCCTGCGGAAAGGCACGGTCCGGCTCCTGCTTGGCAGCATGCACCACGTCCGGAAACTTGATGGCATCCTGGATGAAGAAGACCGGAATATTGTTGCCGACTAGATCCCAATTCCCCTCCTTGGTGTACATCTTGACGGCAAAACCGCGCACGTCGCGAGCAAGATCAGCAGAGCCCTTGTTGCCCGCAACCGTCGAGAAGCGCACGAAGACAGGTGTCTTCTCACCCGGTCGCTGGAAAACGTCTGCGCGCGTGATGTCCGACAGGGATTCATAGGTTTCGAAGAATCCATGGGCACCGTAGCCACGTGCATGTACCACCCGCTCGGGAATGCGCTCATGATCGAAGTGGAAGATCTTTTCGCGGAAGTGGAAATCGTCGATCAGGGCTGGACCGCGGGCACCAACCCTCAGCATGTTCTGGTCGTCGGCGATCGGACCGCCTTGGGCGGTCGTCAGTATGTCGTGTCCGTCTTCGGCGATCTGGTGAAGCTCGCCGCCATTTCCGCGATGAAGCTGCTGGTCATGAATTGTCACTGTGTCCCTGGCTGAAGTTATAGTCGGTGTTTTCGCCGTTCGCTTGGCCATCGGATGTCCCCTGGGATTTAGGATGTTGAATATCAAAAGGGCCGCCCACTAGGACGGCCCCTTCGACGCCCGGCCTAAGCGGCCTTGCCTTTGGCGTTCGCCTGCGCCATGGCAAGCTGCGTCAGTTTTTTGTCGGTGGCTTCTTCCTCGGCGAGGTTTTCCTGGAGCAGCGCCACCGCGTCATTCAGGCCGAGCTGCTTGGCCCAGGCGATGAGCGTGCCATAGCGGGCGATTTCGTAATGCTCGACCGCCTGCGCCGATGAAATCAGCCCGGCGTCGAGAGCTGAAGAACCCTTGAATTCTTCCATGATCTCCTCGCCCTCGGCGATGATGCCCTGGATAGCCTCACAGGTCTTGCCGCGGGCAGGCTTGCCGAGCAGTTCGAACACCTGCTCGATTCGGTCGATCTGACCCTGCGTTTCGTCGCGATGGCGCAGAAATCCTGCCTTGCCTTCTTCGGAGTCGGCGGCGCGCGCCATCTTCGGCAAGGCCTTCAGGATCTGCTTCTCGGCAAAATAGATGTCCTTCAAAGTGTCGAGAAATAGGTCGTCGAGTGTCTTGGTGCTGGCCATGATGTCCTCCTGTCTGGCTCTGGCGGGTTTCTGGCGGTCGTCCGCAAGAACGAGCGTTCAGGCGCCGTCGCCAAGCGGCAGCGCGTGAAAAGAACCAACGCAACAGGACATTGTTCCCGTATCGGGCGGACATTCTGAACTCGCAGCGCACGCGGCTCCGGCGAGATGAACCCTGGCCATCCGTCATTATCTTATGGCTCAAATGCATCCGCTAGGAAGGAAGAAGTCCGATTGACGGTGTATCCGGCGATCCTGCGCCCACAGGCGAGCCGAGGAAACCTTTGAAGCAAAGCAAAACGCCCGCCCGAGGTTGCTCTGAATAAGCGAGTGCCCAGCGCCCCCTATTCACATAATTTGTTCTGGCAAGGCCAGGCCTCGGCTTTCGAGCGAGCGTGAGGACGGTTAACCATGCGCGCAAGCGCCAAGGGTTTTAAGTTGGATCATCGGAAGGCTTCGGCTTTTCGCCGGCCCGCGCGCGAGCTCGTAGATCGAGCTCGGCGCCTCAACGGAAATATTAACGATGCGGCCGTCGAATAGACCGCTAAAAGCAATTCGCCTGACCTGGCATCGAACGATCTAGAAGGTCGCCGCCCACCGCTGTCACGCCCAGTGGTGCGCTTGTTCCGTCAGGCGTAACGCGACGACGCTCCTTCTCAGGTGCGGTCCAGGAGATGGCGTGATCGTTTCGACTCTATTTCTTATCTGGCTATGGCTTCATCGCCGGAACATCCGCGCGATCGCAATCAAAATGCAGGCGCCGATGAAGCCGGCAATCAGATAGCCGAGCCAGCCGCCGAGAACCACGCCGAACACAGACAGGATTGCATTTGCGACGATCGCGCCGACGATCCCGAGAATGATGTTCATGAGGACGCCCATGTTGGACTTCATGAACTGCTCTGCGAGCCACCCCGCGATGCCGCCGATGATGATTGCCGCGATCCAGCCGATACCTGCCTGTTCCATACGTAGTCTCCTGATGAAGTCCCTGATGATAAAGAGGAAGTAGCGCTGTGTTCTGGATCGTCAATCTCGTTTGGTACCTCGGTTGTCTGCAAACTCTCTGTCTGTGCAAACCAAAGGATTTCTACCCCTGAACACGATGTAGCAAGACATGGCCATGGCGATGATTGCCGCGCTCACAGCAAAGATTACGCGGTAAGAGGACAGCACCGACAGCGACAGCCCCGCGATCTCGCCATAAACGGCTGACGCCACTGAGACACCAAGGAAGACGAGCGTGTTGAGTCCTCCAAGCGCTAGGCCGCGCACGCGCGGTGGGATCAGGGTTTGCGCCTCGGTCATCACGAGCGGATGCACGTTCCCCATGGCATAGAGAACGGACAAGCCGGCACAGGCCGAAAGAAGCGCGAAGCCCGGCGCAGAGGAGAGGAGGATGGCAGAGGTCACTCCGGCGCCGTAGGCGGATATCACGATTGTTCGTCCGGGGACCCGCATGAGAACAATTGGCAGCATGAAGCTGGTGACGATGCCGACGACACTGATCGTCGTGAGCATCGCGCCCACCGCCGCATGCTCGCCGAATACGGACGTGACGTAGGGCACCGCCCATGCGTTGCGAAAGGTGCCACCAAGCGAGAGGGTGAAGCACACTGGGACGAGATAGAACAGCGATACCAGCGACCAGGGGCGTTGATCCCGGTCGCTTTCTTCAATGCTCGCCGGTGTCGGTCCGAGCACGAGAGCGACGGCCGCAGCGCTGACAGCCATTGCTGCCGCCGCCAACCAGCAAGCGGATTGCCAACCGAATACCTCAACGAACCACGACAGTGGAGAGGCCGAAAGCAAGGCACCTGCCGAGCCGACGGCACTGACGGTCGCGGAAAGCCGCCCCGCCTTCTCGGGCTCGTTGGTACGTCCGAGATAATAAAGGACGCCCATAAAAATTGGCGCACAGCCGATCCCGACCAAGGTTTGGCCGGTGATCGCGACCCAGTAGCCCGGCGAGAGGGCCACGATCGCCGACCCCGCGGCTCCGATACTCATCATTGCCGCCATCGGACCACGCACGCCCCATTTGTCGAAGGACATTCCAACAGGGATCTGCAGGATCGAGAAAGAAGCGAAGAAAGTCGAGGCAAGCCAGCCGAATTGTTCGGGAGACAGCGACAAATCTGCGGACAGAGCTGGACCCACGACACCAAAATAACTGCGGAAGTACATGCTCAGCAGAAAGGCAACGGCCAAAACGGGCAGTGTTAGCGCGGTCATCTTTGTTCCACAGCAAGGGCCCGCCGCGGCGATTGAGCGGGGATTATTGCTGCTCTGGTGAGCGCGGTCTCGGCGGAGGGTCTGGCCCTGGCTATTCTGCGATTCGCTATAGCCCGTCTGCGCCGGGGCGCACCTGCCGACGTCCTGTTCAAGATGATCGCGGAACCTCGCGACCAGACCAATCTCGATGCAACCCGATCTACAATTGGCAACCGTCCCATTCGCCGCATTGTCAGCCAGCCTTCTTTCGGCCCTTAAGATCGGCTTGCAGGCTCTTTTTCAATGCATCCATGATGTTGATGACATTGGAAGGCTGATCGGATGCGTCTTTCTTGCCCTTAGCCTTATCGGCTGGCTTCAAAGCTTTCTTCTTCGAGGCAATGAGCTTGAGCAGGCTTTCCTGGATGGGGTCTGTGACCATTGAGGGCGACCATTTCTCCAGCCGTGGCCTGATCATCCTTTTGATGGTCATGACGGTCTTGGGGTCGGACTTCGTCTCGATTTCCTGGAAGTACTCTTTCTCAGGACGGACCTCGTCGCCGAAACGCAGGGTCCAGACCACGATGCCTTCGCCACGCGGCTCCAGCACGACAGCACGTTCGCGCCTGCCAATGACCACACGCGATATCCCGAGGACTTTTTCGGCCTTCATTGCCTCACGGATGACCGCGTATGCCTCGTTGCCGATCTTGTCGTTCGGCATGAGGTAGTGTGGGGCCTCAAGGTAAACCCATTCGATGCTTTCCCGGGGCACGAACGTCTCGATATCGATCGTTCGAACCGTTTCCAGCGCGACCGATTCCAGCTCGTCATCGGTCAACAGCACTAAGTCGTTCTCGCCGCGCTCGTAGCCTTTCGCCTCGTTTTCTTCCTTCACGGCCTTTCCCGTCACTGCGTCCACGTACCGCGAGACGACACGGTTTCCGGTAGCCTTGTTGAGAGTATGGAAGCGAACCTTTTCGCTTTCCGAGGTCGCCGGGCTCATGGCAACCGGGCAGGTGACGAGCGAAAGTTTGAGATAGCCTCTCCAGTAGGGACGACGCGGGGCCATGGTGATCCTCCTAGCTGGCTTTCTTGTGTGCGGTCCTGGTGGTCGACTTTCGACTAGTCGTCTTCCTGGGCTTCCGGGCGTTTGCATTGGCGGCCGTCTTTGCTTTTGCCTCGCCTACGCCCGCACTCTCGCGCAACGCCTTGAGCAGGTCGTTGGGTTTGGAAACCTTGACGGGCTTGGGTTTGGGAAGCGTCTTGCCCTCGGCTTTGGCCTTAACCAGTTCTGCCAGCGCGTTTTCGTAGCGGTCATCGAATTTCGCCGGATCGAACTCGCCCTTCTTGGTGCCGATGATATGCTTGGCCAGATCGAGCATCTCGCCTTCGACCTTGATCTCCGGCATTTCCTTGAAGGCTTCTTCCGATGATCGGATTTCATAGTCGAAGTTGAGCGTGGTGGCGATGAGACCACGCCCGTGCGGCCGGATCAGAACGGTACGCATCCGGCGGAACAGAACGGTCCTGGCGATTGCCGTTACGTCGGCTTCCTTGAGTGCGTCGCGCAGTCCGGCGAACGCGTCTTCCGAGACGTCATCAGTCGGCAAGAGGTAATACGGCTTGTCGAAATAGAGATCGTCTACATCGGAGCAGGAAAGAAAAGCTTCGATTTCCAACATCTTGTCGGAATCCGGAATGACGGCGGTGACCTCTTGCGGATCGATCATGATGTACTGGCCGTCGCCGATGTCGAAGCCTTTGATCTGCTCGTCGCGGTCGACCGTTTCTTCGGTTTCGCTGTCAACAAATTCCCGGCGGACCCGGTTGCCCGTGGCTTTGTTGATGATGTGGAAGGCGATGCGATCTGACGTGGAGGCCGTCGTATAGAGACCGACGCCACAGCTGATCTCACCGATCTTGATGTGGCCTTTCCATTGAGCGCGATGTGCAGCCATGTGTAACTCCATCCGGAACCTTTCGCTCAACTCCCTGTTCCGGCTTTCGTTCCGAGCAGGACAAAGGAGAGGGATATGGCGCAGCACTACGAGGACGATGCGGATGACACCGTGGACAGCTCGATCTTATTGCACGCAGTCGTAGCTTGGTTTCGCCTCTATCAGGTCCCGTTTGACCAGACGGTGGCCGATGTGCTTTGTAATGTGGCTATCTCGTTGCATTCTAGCGGGCTCGGGGGGCGACAAATCACCGACTATCTCATTCAGACCTATAACGGACCTATGGCAATCCGCGCGACGGCACCGTCGTCATCGGCGTATCATTGACAATGAAGCATCTCATGAAGCTCTTGATGGACCGGCGCTCTTCGGAGCTTTTGGCGTCCACGAACAGAATGCTTCCAAGGACACTTGGTCGACATCCTTTGAACACGCCGGTCATCAATCCCAGGATTGCTCGCTTTTACCTTACGCAGCTTACGCCGAAATTGCGAGGATGACTCCGATTAGGAATGCCTGCGGAACAGCAAGGGCCTTATATCGTCGGCGAGTACAAGGCTCGCTGGTGGAATGACGTCTTCTTCGCCCACCACGACAGCGGAGATGTAGGAAATGGCGTTCCTCATGCCGTTCGCAGTGTAGGGCTTTTCGATAGCGCCGAGAGCGCCCGCGAAATCTTCGGGCAGCTTCTTGATGTTGCCGCTGACGAATACGTATGGGATCCTTTCGAATGCCAGATCGCGGCCGACGTCGATGCCGGTTGGGCCGTCCTGCAGGTGAATATCGACGAATGCAAAATCCGGGTGATGCCCTTTCATGAGGTCGCTTGCTTGCTTGCGGTTCATCGCGGTCCCGATCACTTCATGACCGGCCATTTCGACCTCGCTTTCGAGCTCCATGGCCAGCAGCATCTCGTCCTCGACAATCATCACCTTCAATGCGCGCTCTCCTCTGTGTCGACCGGCAGCGTGACATCAACGGTTGTCCGATATCCGTCGATCCGCTTCTCGATCTTTGCGTCAACCTGCTTGGCGGATGTTTCAAGTAGAATACGACCGATCTCGGTCGCATCCTCTTCGACCTCAACCGGTATAGAGGTGTCCTCCACCCTGATAAGAAAATGTGCGTTCAAGCGCTTGACGACGACATGGATGTCGCCGCCGCCGTCGCTCAACCCCCGCCGGACGGCGTCCCCGACAAGCTCGTTGACGATCAAAGACACAGGGGTCGCCTTCACAGCCGGCACATGGAGCGGATGCAGATCGAGCGTCAGGCGGATATCCTTTCGTCCGACAGCTTCGACAAGATCTCTGACAAGTTCCTCCGTGAAGTCGGCGACGTCGAACCGTGAGACATCCTCCAGCGTGAACAGCTTTCTTTGAACTGTGCTCAAGGCCTCCACGCGGTTCAGCACGGACCGCAAAACGCGTTTCTGTCCCTCATCCTTGGTAATACGCGTCTGAAGCTTTACAATGGAGGCCATGGTCAGGAGGTTGTTCTTGACACGGTGGTCAACCTCGTGGACCAGAAGAGAGCTGATTTTCAACGCAGCCTCAAGTTTCTCGGTGTGGGCAGCGACTTCCTCTTCGGCGCGATGACGTGCGAAAGCGAGATCAGCCTCTCTCGATTTAACGTTGGTGAAATCCAGCTGGGAAGCGAAGAAATAGACGATTCTGTCGCTATCGTCGCGCACCGGAGATAAAAACAAAGCGTTCCAGAAAGGCTCGCCATCTTTCTTGTAGTTTAAGATGTCGATGGCGATATCGGAACCTGCGCTGATCGCCGCGCGGATGCGCGCCACCGTTGCCGCATTCGTCTCCGGGCCTTGGAGGAAGCGGCAGTTGCGGCCGACTACTTCGCTGCTCGAATAGCCCGTCAGCCTCTCGAAGGCGACATTGCAAAAGATGATGGGATTGTCGGCCTGATTGGGGTCGGTGACGATCATCGGCATGCGCGTGGCTTTGAACGCCGCGGCGAAGGGGTCTTCGCGCACGTGTCGTGCCACAAGGCGATCTCCGGCATCTTGCGCCGCTTCGGCTTGCTTTCTGTCGGTTTCCTTCATGATGACCTGATCGTTTATGGTCTCGGCGTAATGCATGACGGGTTCTTCGAGTTCCCGCTCTTGCCCGGTAGCGCTGCAGACAGGGGCGCTCGAGCGACCGCCATCTGCTATGGATGAGAGGTGCGAAGCAGTTGCTTTGGACCCCGCTTCAAGAATTCACTCAGCAGCGACGATGCGCAAGATTGATGCTTGCCGCGCAAGGCGAGACGACATCATGATACCCGACGGCGAAAAGTTTGCTATCGGTCCGATCCAGGCCTTCCCGACCAGCCATCCAGATCCAGGATCGCATCGATCTCGCAGATGACGCCGGTAGGGTTGTAGCTGATAATCGAGCGCCCGTTTAGCTCGGCTGCCAGAAGCCTCTCAACGAGACGCGAGCCAAAGCCCTTTCGGGTTGGCGGCGTGACGGCGGGCCCGCCGCGTTCGACCCATTTGAACCGTAGCCTGCCGATCTGTTCTTCATAATCCCAGGAGATCGCAACTTTGCCTTGAGCGACCGACAGTGCGCCATATTTAGCGGCGTTCGTCGCAAGTTCGTGGATAGCTAGGGAGAAAGAGACGACGGCCTTTTGAGGCAAAAGCACGGCGCAGCCTCCGATCTCGAAGCGTTCAGGCGGATAGGGTTCCAGCACCTGACTGACCAACTTGCCAAGGTCAGCACGCTGCCAGTCCCGATGCGTGAGCAGATCATGGGCCTTTGCCATTGACATAAGCCTGTCCTGGAAAGCGGTGACCTGATCCCGGCCGGTTTCGTTCCGGTCAAGAGTTTGTCTGGCAATGGCAATGACAGTCGCAAACGCATTCTTGACGCGATGGTTGAGCTCGCTTGTCAGGACTTTTTGCAGACGTTCGGCCTCCTTTTTGGCCGTGATGTCCTGGGACATCTTGGAAGCGCCGATCGTATTTCCAGTGCTGTCGTAGATAGGAGAAACACTGAGCTGAACGTCGACTAGGCTTCCATCCTTCCTTCGACGCTGCGTTTCGTACGGCTCCACGATCTTTCCGTCGCTGACCTTCCTAAGAATTTCCGGCTCCTCGTCGCGACGTTCCTCCGGGACCAGCATCAGAACTGACTTTCCCACCGCCTCTTCGCGCGAGTATCCATAAAGCCTCTCGGCAGCTGCATTCCAGTTGGTGATCGTCATGTTCAGATCGATGGCGAGAATGGCATCATTCGAAGAAGCGATAATGGATGCAAGAAGACGCTCCGCTTCCTGGGCGCTCTTCCTTGCCGAGATGTCGATGGCGATGAAGCCAACCTGCAGGATTGACCCATCCTCACCTTTGAGGGCAAATACTGAAACTGCTGTCCATAAGACACTTCCGTCCTTCCGCAAGCATCGCTTTTCCATATCGAAAGGTTCGCCGGTTTCGATCAGGTACTGGAAAAGCCGCTCGGCTTCCGGACGATCGTCCGCAAAGGTCAAATCCTGGAAGCGGATGCCCACAAGCTCCGCTCTCTGATAGCCAAGCATCTCACAAAGGCGTTGGTTGGCGAGTGTCAGGCGTCCCGCAAGATCGGTCTGCCCGATACCCGCAGCGGATTGCGAAAATAACGCTCGTAGACGTTCCTCGCTTTCCTTGAGCGCTTGCTGCGAACGCACCCTTTCTGTGGTCTCGCTGACGATGCAAAACACGCCGCGGACGCGACCGGTTTCGTCCTTGATCGGCGAATAGGAAATGTCGAAATAGACGGTTTCTGGATGTCCATGGCGTTCAATGTAAAACTGGCGGTCGCTGGCTGAGACAGTTTCACCACCATGAAGGACGCGATCCAGCAAAGGTTGGAGGTCGTCCCAGAGCTCGCTCCAGTTCTCCTTTGCCGGTCTTCCGAATGCGCGCGGATGCCTAAGGCCGATTGTGGGAGCGTAGGCATCATTATAAAGGGCCACATACTGGTCGCCCCAGAACATCACGATCTGGGCATGTGACGGAAGCATGATGTCCATGGCAGCCATCAGACAGGCGGGCCACTCCGACGGCGGTCCGAGGATGGAATCATCCCAAAGCCCGCGCTCGATCATGTGCGCTATTCCGGCGCACGCAGTTTTATCGTTCAATCCGAGTGCAGACACTTTATGCGGCCCTGAAGAAACAAGCAGTTGGAGATGCGAAGTTAAGCCGATTGAACGCGATAACAAGGGGACAACCAACACCTGGGCGGTCTTTTAAGAAGTCGGATTTTGATGCGAGAATGGAGCGCTTTTCCTAAGGGGAGATCTCATCGGATGCGAGCACATCCCGCCGGTGACGGATATTATCCGTATGCAGCACATGCGCGACGCTTACGGCCGCTTCCGGTCTGTGGTTCGTTCTACTGTTGTTGATGTCCTCTCTCATTTTCCGGCTCCATAGATAAACCGATGGCACCCGGAGTGTTGTTCAGAAGCTCAGCGAGGAGCGGACGGTGCTCCTCCTGCGCCACCGGCATGTCAGCGACTGCCATCGCTTCCGACAGAAGCCTGTCGCGGTCTCGCATGCCCTTGTTGAACAGTCTGGCGACTGTCGCCGTCAGCCGGCCGATGGAGGATGGGTCGCCCGACATCCCTTTGGCTCGGGCAACCTCTTTGACGACGCTGGCGCAGAGGCGCGCGTCTTCCTTCGATGGCAGGTTCATGGTTTCCTCCGCAAGTGGCTCGCCCCACGGCGGCTGGGGCGAGCCTTCCCTATGACCTTTAGAAGTCCATTCCGGCGCCGGCGGGCATTGTCGGAGCGGCTTCCTTCCTGGGCTTCTCGGCAATCATTGCCTCGGTGGTCACCAAGAGACCTGCGACCGATGCCGCATCCTCGAGTGCGGTGCGCACGACCTTGGCCGGGTCGATAACGCCTTGAGCGTAGAGATCGCCGTATTCCCCGGTCTGGGCATTCCAGCCGAAGGAGAACTCGGCCTTCTCCCGCAGCTTGCCGACGATGACCGAACCTTCGGCGCCGGCGTTTTCCGCGATCTGACGAACAGGGGCCTCAATCGCGCGGCGCACGATGTCGATGCCGACCTTTTGGTCCCGGTTGGCGGTGTCGAGATTGTCGAGCGCCTTGACTGCGCGAAGCAGCGCCACACCGCCACCTGGCAGAATACCCTCCTCGACGGCGGCACGCGTTGCATGAAGCGCGTCATCGACGCGGTCCTTCTTTTCCTTCACTTCCACTTCCGTCGAACCGCCCACCCGGATGACGGCAACGCCGCCAGCGAGCTTGGCGAGACGTTCCTGCAGTTTTTCGCGATCGTAGTCAGACGTCGTCTCCTCGATCTGCGCGCGGATTTGCGCAACGCGACCATCGATCTCGGCCTTGGAGCCGACGCCGTCGATGATGGTGGTGTTTTCCTTTTCGATCGCCACCTTCTTGGCACGGCCGAGCATGTTCAGCGTGACGTTCTCGAGCTTGATGCCGAGGTCTTCGGAGATGACGGTGCCTCCCGTCAGGATGGCGATGTCTTCGAGCATGGCCTTGCGACGATCGCCAAAGCCCGGAGCCTTGACTGCAGCAATCTTCAGGCCGCCGCGCAGCTTGTTGACGACGAGTGTGGCAAGAGCTTCGCCTTCGACGTCTTCGGCGATAATGAGGAGCGGTTTGCTCGACTGCACGACTGCTTCGAGGACAGGCAACATCGCCTGCAGGTTCGACAGTTTCTTTTCGTGGATCAGGATATATGGGTCTTCAAACTCAACGCGCATCTTGTCCTGGTTGGTCACGAAATAAGGAGACAGGTAACCACGGTCGAACTGCATGCCCTCGACGACTTCGAGTTCGGTCTCGGCGGTCTTGGCTTCCTCGACGGTTATGACGCCTTCATTGCCAACCTTTTCCATCGCCTCGGCAAGGTAGCGGCCGATCTCGGAATCACCGTTGGCAGAGACGGTGCCCACCTGGGCGATCTCCGAGTTGCTGGTGATCTTGCGGGCATTGGTCTTGAGTTGCTTGACAACGGCGTCGACGGCGATGTCGATGCCGCGCTTCAGGTCCATCGGATTCATGCCCGATGCGACGGCCTTTGCACCTTCCTTGACGATGGCCTGCGCGAGTACTGTCGCGGTGGTCGTTCCGTCACCGGCAAGATCGTTGGTTTTCGACGCCACTTCGCGCAGCATCTGGGCGCCCATATTCTCAAACTTGTCTTCGAGTTCGATTTCCTTGGCGACCGATACCCCGTCCTTGGTGATGCGCGGAGCACCGAAGGACTTGTCGATCACCACGTTACGACCCTTCGGGCCGAGCGTGACTTTGACGGCATTTGCCAGCACATCGACCCCACGCAGCATGCGTTCACGGGCGTCGCTATGGAATTTGACTTCTTTCGCAGCCATTTGTCTAACTCCTCAATAGGCAGCTACTGACTGATGGTGTTGGATTTGGGGGACGAGCCGCCTCAGGCGGCTTGTCTCTGCTCGCCCTGAGCTTCAATGACGCCCAGAACGTCGGATTCCTTCATGATCAGCAGATCTTCACCGTCGATCTTGATCTCGGTTCCGGACCATTTGCCGAACAGGATGCGATCACCGGCCTTGACGTCGAGCGCCTGGGTCTGGCCGGCCTCGTCACGCGCGCCGGGGCCTACGGCGACGACCTCGCCCTCCTGCGGTTTTTCCTTGGCGGTGTCGGGAATGATGATGCCGCCTCTGGTCTTCTCCTGGGATTCGACCCGGCGTACGAGAATGCGATCATGGAGCGGTCGGAACGACATGTTTTTCCTCCGTGGACAAACGATGATGTTTCGAAATCCCCTGGCCGGACCGGATGACCAGTCCGGGCGGGTGCGAACCTCGTCGAGCGTTCGCGTGCAAAATTTATTTTCGGGTTTTTCCGATTTCAAGAGGCTGCCAAATAAAAATTAGCACTCGTAAGACGTGGCTGCTAAACGTCTGTTCCGGAACAATAAAAGGGTGCCCCTCACCACCGCACACATCCTCTACCGCATTCCCAACTTTGAATCCGTCCTGCAGACCTATGTCTGGCAGGACTACGATCTTGCTCCGGATTTTCCCGAAATGCGCAAGTTCCTGAACTTCTGGCAGACAAGCCTCGACGGCCCTCTCCATTCCGTGCGCTATACACACCAGCGGCTGATCGGGCCGAACGAATGGCGTGTTAGCGAACTTCCACAGACGTCTTCGCCCCCCGCACATCATAGTGCAGTGAATGTTCCGGACGGTCACGATCAGACCACCTCTAATGCGATCCCTTCGCAGGGCGGTAAACCCGGAAGCTTCAAGCCGGGCGAGCTGGCCGCAATAGCGGTTAGAGGCGACGTGGCAACACCCAGCAACTGGATCGACAGCCCAGCGGGCCGTAGCCATTCAGCTGGCGTTCCAAATCGGACGCAAATCGCATGCTTCATCTCCGGTTGATAACAATGTGATGATCGCCAAAATCTTGGCAGCATCAAGCATCCTTGTAACTTAGGACGCGCGCGTCGTGCTCCTCGATGACCTTGTCGGTGCCCCTGCACGCACCGTTGCTCACTGGCTACAGCGGCGCGACTGCGCCTGCTGGTCGATTTTGCCTCGGGGGAACTGAGCAAAGTCGCCTGAAGCGCCATAGCCATAGGCAGCTGCAATCGTCGCGTCGCGACGGTTTGCGGACGGGCAAGTTCGACGGCTGTTTGGCTGACTTCGCCATAGGTGCGCGTCTTGCCGGTCTCCCGGAAAGGGTGGCCGTCCTGATCCTCATCCAGAAAGCCCCGCCCGCGAGCGCTCAGATCGCGCGGACGTTTTCCGCTTTCGACTTGCCGGTCTTACGATCCTGACCCAGGTCGTAAGAGACGTTCTGCCCTTCGCGCAGCAGCGTGGAGCCCTGGACTGCACTCACATGAACGAAGACGTCCTGGCCGCCATCGTTCGGCGTAATGAAGCCGAAGCCCTTGTCCTGATTGAAAAACTTGACTGTGCCGTTCGCCACTTCGAATTCCCCGATTTGGATTGAGGGGAGATTCATAACCGCTCGACGTCTCCGCCGCAATGGTGTGCCCTTGCCGGCCTCGCCTACCGGAGACCGGCGCTTGGTGGCGTAGCGGGCGATACCCGCGATTTTCGGGAAGCGACCATCGAGGCCCGCCGGTCGCTTCCCGACCCCGAGCGATCCGCCGCCTGGCGCTCGAGAGACCGGCAACATACGCTCTGTCGGCAAGTCTCGGTACCGGTATGGAAAAACTCTGCGTGGACGGTGCCACAATGCAGCACCTGAAAGTTCATCCTAGCGGCAAAAAGCAAACGCTTGCATGAGGTTACATTGTGAACAGGCTGTGGATAACGTGTGGGTGACAGTTATTGGCCGATCGACGTGTTTCCTGTCCGTTCACCACCTGCTTGCCAAACTGCACCGACTCGGTCGACATTCGTTCCAACCACTCCTCGGCCTCCGCCGCAAACGTTGCCGGGATGGTTCGGGCGCTCCCCATTGGGTCGAGCGCCCTTTTTTCATTCCAGCCGATGTCCGGCGGGACGCACTCGCCATCCTCATCCAAAAGCGATCCGGAGCGAATGGTTCTACCGGTGCTGGTCTGGAATGGTCAGCATGATTGGGCGTCATTGCGTTTCCAGGCCGGGCGAGGCGCCTTGCAGTTTTCCCCTTGGGCCTTGGCTTGCATGGTTCTCGGCCAGATCGTTTGGTTGGGGCCGTGGATAGCACTCCCACTGATACGGGCCTTGCTTCACGCATTTCGCACGGGGCGAACGGAAGGAGAGTTGTTTTGCCTTGCCCTCGCAGTTCCGACGATCGGTTACACGACGCTTCAGGCGCTCGGGAGCGGAACAGGATTTCCGCATTGGCCGATGCCAGGATGGTTGTTCGTCTTCCCATTGCTGGGCGCTCGGTGCGGCGGCTGCGCCTGGCCGACCATTCGCTATGCCATCGCAACCTCATCCTTGACGCTCATGCTATTGACAGTGGCGGCGGCGTTCGGAGCCTCGGGAGCGCTTCAGCGGTTGAATATCAACGTCCATGATCCGACTCAGGATTTGGTTGACTGGTCTCCGGTTTTGGAAGTCCTCGCGCGGTTGGAGATTGGAGTGCCGGATGGACCCGCAGTAGCGGGGTTGAACTGGGCCGAAGCCGGAAAGCTGGATGCCGCGGTGGGGGAAATCGCGCCCGTACTGGTGCTCGGAAGTGACAAGCGCGGATTTGGTACAAGGTCAGATCCACGTCTATCCAGCAGGCAGGGCCTTGTCATCGTCGCCAGCGAGGAAGCGGGACGACCGTATCCTGCCTGCCAGAAGATGCCCGTCCGGTTGCGCGCTTGCAGATCGGCCGGGGAAGGCAAGCGGAGTTCGCCCTGCTTGTTATACCAGTTGAGCAGTGCGTCGGCACGACACATTAGCACGAATGCCCGCCGGGCGGCCGGCGAATCCACTCAAGTCAATCCAGGCACGATTGCGGCCAGGTGAACCATGCGTGACTGGCTGCCGGGAGTATCGCTAGGCGGTGAAATGAGCCTAACGTTTCCATCGCGAAAAAGTCGATGTCACCAGTGACGAGTTCCAATCGCCGAGGTTGGCCAAGCAGCTTTCGCACGTAACTCACCGACTTACGTCCCCCTCGACATCGCCGTCTCCGTCCAAACCATGCACCGGCCAAACGCCCAAGCGGGCGTTTTCAAGGCAGGGTCCGCGTCGAGGCGCCTGACGCTGGCGGCACCCACAAAAGGCTTGGTAACGAAGATCAGCTAGCGCGCCCGCGTTTCACGATCTGCTCCAACCTCATCGGGCGCAATTCCTGCGCATCCACGCCGACGTCGAATTGGCGAGGCAGCGGTTTTAGACGCCCGTGCGAGTGGCCGTGCAGATTGATCGATTTCTTGCCCATTTGGTTCCACGTCCTGAAAGCGTAATGGCAGAGGATCAGGTGATGATCGTCAGTGCGTATTTCGGCATAGTGTTGGACGCTCGCCCAACCCTTCGCTTCAGTGGTCGTTGTTGGATCGTTATTACCAACTACCAGGTGTTTGCGCCCCTTCAAGCGCGATAGAAGCTGGTCGCAATCGCCTGCGCGGGCCGACATGAAATCGCCGAGATGCCAGACATCGTCATCTTCGCCGACAAGGCCATTCCAGTTTTGGATCAGCGCCACATCGTGGGCGGCCATGTCTGGGAAAGGACGTCGGTCAATCCTGAGGACACGTGGATCGCCAAAATGGGTATCGCTGGTAAAGAAGATCATTGATGGAACATGGGGCCGGAGCGTCCGTCACCAAGATATTGTGGCGCTTCGAAAAGAAGTCGCATTTCCTCATTTTCGCCGGGACGCCGAAAACAGTGCTATTCCAGACCGACGACCTCCTCCCTTATTTCAACAGCCTGGACGCGCGGTCTGCGTTATCCGACCAATGGCAGCTCAGAGCCGGCAAGTTGGCTGGCCTGAAAAGACAATCAGCATTTCAGCTGCAATGGCGGCGATGAAACGTTGGCCGCATCTGGTACGGCGGGGTTAACGCCGTGGCAGGGATGGGCGCATTCTGCGGGCAAGGCGTCACACCGCCTGAAGTTGAAGGCAAACTGACCAGCTGAAGCAGGCACATTGGAGCCAGGGCAAGTCGCTTGTACGCTACCGTACCAACGCGTGGTTGCGGCGCAGAATCGGACTTTAGTCCGGTTGATGACCGCAGGCAGCCCGCTAGCTTCACCACTTTACACGACGCGGGGGCGCGCAAGCGGGTCGTCATGCCAATAACTGAATCGGATCGACTTTTGTTCAGCCGCGTTTGGGCTGTCGGCGCCAAAGCGGTCAAAGACGATCACATTTCTGCGCTGCTCGATGTTACGCTTCATGCCCCTACGCTGGAACAATACCAGGATAGCCACGGTCAGCGGATGACCGATATGATCAAGGTCGTTCAGCTGGGAATCTCGAAGCTTCGAGACGGCGGCGAACAGGTCGAAGGCGACGAGGACAGTATACGTCGGTCCTTGCGTCGTTCTGGTGCGCGGTACTCGTAGGGCGAGCGATTACATCCTATTGCTGACGATTTCACAAAATCGCTACCGGCCCCGATCTCCCAACCATAACGCCATCGCTGTTGGCGGCGACGCGGGGCCGGCATCATCGCTCGGGATCTTCATGTCCCATTCAGGTGCGACTTCGCAAAATCCAGCGCTCGTTGCAGTATTCTTGGTATCAATAGTGAACGAAGTTAACCCTGACAGTTTCCAGTTCGGTCTGAAGGCACTTCTGAAGAAGCATCCCGACCTTCAGCCATATGCGTCAACGGCGCACCAGTTGACGGAACTGATCGAGACCTATGGCGAGGCATTGCAGTCCAGAGCGAAATACCAGACCGACGGTGGCGAACACGAATTGATTCTCGCCCATTATGAGAGCGTATGTATTGAGCTGGAGGAGTACCTCCGGTCGTGCCTCTCCAACGAACGTCTCCGCGATAGCGGCTGATGTCTGGACCTGACGACAAACACGGGAGCCTCGCATTGATCGACGGGTCGAGCCTTCTAACTCTTGAGAAGATGGCGTCTCGCTTGTTGCCTCGGATCGAGCGGTTCAGCTTGCCGAGCCAGCGATGCAGATCACCGCTGCGGATCCTTCATCTCCAGATCTGTCAAACATCGATGAGGCGCTCTGCGCGTTGGTCCGAAAGCCTGCGCAAGAGACATCTGAAGATCGGTAGGGTGACCAGGTTTCTGACCCGCCGCCGTAGCTGAAGATGATCCGTAGATGCAGATATGACTAAATCCAGTACTCAATAGGGACGATCCGCTTACGCTGTTTTGATCGTCCCCGGGTAGGACCTTGGTCCGAGGCCGGTTGTCGCGGCAGTCCTATCTTCATTTCTGCCTGTTTACGAAGAACCTCACACTGCCGGTCTTCATGCCACTTGGAGGGCCCAGAGACCGCTTCAGAAAGGAGATCACCATGTCATCCACGGAAGATCCGAAACTTCTGCCGCACAATACTGCGCGCAGACATTTTCTAGGTGTCGCTGCTGCCGCCGGTGTTCGGCTCGCGGGCGTGGCGGCATTGGCCACGGCAATTTCCACATCTCCCGCGAGTGCATTGGGACGCCGTTGGGGGCACGGTGGCTCGGGTGGACACGGCGGCTCCGGCGGGCACGGTGGCTCCGGGGGGAGCGGTGGTTCCGGCGGAGGCGGTGGCGGCGGCGGTCCGCAGTGCTTCCTGCGGGGAACGGGTATCCTCACGGATTGTGGTGAAAGGCCTGTCGAGGATCTGCGTGTCGGCGATCGCGTTGCCCTTCCGGATGGAAGCACTCGTCCGATCAGATGGGTCGGCCGCCAGGCCTTCAGGAAGAACGGCGCACGCTGGCAGGAAGCCGTCGTGCCGGTCCGCATTCGCCGCCATGCGCTCGACGGCCGCACCCCGCACTCCGATCTCTACCTGTCATCCGGCCATGCGCTGTTTCTGAACGGCGTCCTGATCCGCGTGAAGGATCTCGTCAACGGCACGACCATTGCACCGGTCACTCCGGCCGACGACATGCCGCTCGAATATTATGCCGTTCTGCTCGATACGCATGAGGCCATCCTGGCCGAAGGTGCGGCGGCCGAGAGCTTCCATCTCGTGGACAACAACCACGAGGCCTTCTCCAATTTCGCGGAGTTCAAGCGCCTCTATGGCGAAAGGCCCGGCGTGATGACATCCTATGCCCCGGTGCTGGGCGAGGAAGGTGGCTGGAAGCACCTGAAAGCGCTCCTCCTCCTTGGGGTTTCGCCCCTGGTGCCGGCGCGCGACCCGTTCGGGGATGCCTGCAGGAAGATCGACGCGCTGGCCAGGGAACTGTCGCTCTGATCTGCAGCCGGCTTGCTCGCCGGGGCGCATCTCGAAACCGGAGAGCTCAGTCGCGCAGACCGTGCAGCGGTCTTGCAGACGACATGCATAGAAGAAAGAAAAGCGTGGCGCGCATCGCGGACACCACGGTTCCATATGATGCAAGAGGCTGCGTTTGGGGCGTCGACAAAACGTTTTGTTGGTCGCCTCTGCCTGCGCCCGAGGCGGAACTTGATGGCGGGCGCCAAGTTCCAGGGTAAACTCGGAGCTTTCTCATGTCGCCCATCTCCACTCACCAGGAACCAGGCCTTGCCAACCGCCTCGATCGCAATATCGACGCACTTCTTCAACGACGGCGCGACGAAGCTCGAAAGGCGTCGAGGCAGGATCGGGCTGCGGCCGCAATCACCCGCTTCGCCGGCTCAATGACCTTCGTCTTCCGGCATTCGACCCTTCGCTCGTCATCCTGGCGATGGTCGCGTCGGTGGAAGCGATCTTCATCTCCACCTTCGTCATGATCAGCCAGAATCGCATGGCCGAGGCCGACGACAAGCGGGCCGACCTCAACTTGCAGATCTCGTTGCTTTCCGAGCACGAGACGACGCAACTCCTCACAATTGTCGCTGCCATCGCCGAAAAGATCGGTGTCGACCTTGAACAGAAGGCGGAGATAGAGGAGCTCCAGGAGGACGTCACGCCAGAGGAAGTACTCGACACAATGGAGAAGTTCTCGAAGGATGAGGGCGTCGATCTTAGGAACTGACTTTCTCCCGCGCTCAATGCGAGCATGACGGCGAAGCCGTATTATAGAACACGCAGAGTTCGTTTCCGTCCTTTCGGTAGACGGTAAGCTCCGGATACTCGTTGCCCTCGGCGTCGAGCAACCAAGATATCGCGCATATGAGCCTCCATTCCGACAAGGAGGCGCCCCTGGTAGACATCCGACGCTCTGAAGAGATGCGAACGAAGCCGAGGACGTGCTGACGATGAGCAGTCGATGGACGAGGTCTGCCGTGCGAGAAACCGCGGGTTGAGGTTCGGCTCGGCGATCATCGATCGAAAACGCGATACCGCCGAGACCGAGTCGCGTTTTTGGCGGTTGTAGCAGACCGCTGTCAGACCATCGGACGATGTCAGATCGAGGGCCGGGCTAGTCGCGCGACGTGACTAAAAAAGTGTCTGCTGGACGGGAATAGCCGTTTTTTTCGTTTCTCCTCGCTGCAGAAGCTCCGTCTTAGCGCTGAAGCGAACGTCCACGTCGCGGTCGCTTAGAAAGGTGGTGAGTGCATCGATAGTCAGACGGTCCCAGTTTTTCCCGCGGTCAGGACCGGCCGGGACCCGCGGAAGCAGGCCAGGTTCAGAACTCCACAACAGGAGCTCGTCCAGAGAAGCGGAATTCAACTCGTCACGCAGATGGTGGGCGCTGACATAGGCGTCGGGCATGGCACGATGGGCAGGAAGGCCGATCTCGTGGATCAGACCTCCCGGCGCACGCTGATATCGCAACATCTGGTTGGAGAACTTCGGAAGCTCCGGCCATACACGCAAGGCACATTTCCAGGTGCAAATCCAAGGCGTGGCCCCAGCCAGTCTCGGTGTGCAGTAGCGCTGCTAGAAAGCGGCCCGGTGAGCGGCAAGGGCGACTATCGGATGAGGTGGCCGCAGAATGCTCGACGCCACCTCTCTCCAGAACGGTGCGCCTGAGACTTCGCAATCCCGAATATGATGGATCGCCATGGTCTCTGCTGAAATGGGCCGGCCAGGATTCACAAGCACCGAGCCCGCGCTCCGCCGAGATCTGCCACCGCCCATCCTCGCCCTGAAAGACGTCCTGCCAGCCAATCTCGCAGACGTCGGCCGGCCCATTGCCGGCAGTTTCAAGGTCGATGACGCGAATGCAGGGTGGGAACATTTCGGCTTTCACTGCTGGTTCCGCTCCAGACTCCTTGACTTATAAACCCAGCCCGAGTTGCGGTTGTTCCAAATCGTGGGCGTCCTTGTCATTGGTGAGGGACGACAGTGTCACACCGAGAAGCCGAACCGGCCGCTTGAACGGATAGACAGCCGCAAGCAAGGCGTTGGCGACCCGAAGAATATCATCGACGCCTGCATAGGGAAGGGGGTTTGTCCGGCTCCGGGTCGCCTGGGTGAAGTCGGAATACTTGACCTTCACCGTCACCGTCTTGCCGCTGAAACCCTTGGCTTCGCAGTAAGACCAGATCTTTTGGGCAAGTGGCCGCAGCTCGCTGGTCGCGAGATCGAGATCGCTGATGTCGACGGTAAATGTATCTTCCGCTCCGACTGATTTGCGCACCCGATCTGGCCGGACCTGGCGCGCATCGATGCCTCGCGCAATGCCATGGAAGTAAGGGCCGGATTTCCCGAAATGGTCGACGAGGAACATCAGGGGCTTTGCCTTCAGATCCGCACCGGTCTCGATGCCGAGCCGGCGCATCTTCTCTGCCGTGGCCGGGCCGACGCCATGGAATTTGTTGACCGCGAGTTGCTCCACGAACGCCGCTCCTTTCTTCGGCGTGATAACCGCCTGGCCGTTCGGCTTGTTCAAGTCCGAGGCCATTTTCGCGAGAAACTTGTTGTAGGAGATGCCTGCCGAAGCGTTCAGCCCGGTTACCGCTTTGATCTTTGCACGGATCTCCAGCGCAATCTCGGTGGCGACCGGCATGTCTTTGAGATTTTCGGTGACGTCGAGATAGGCTTCGTCGAGCGACAGAGGCTCGATCACCGGCGTGTACTCCGCAAAGATCTCGCGGATCTGCTGCGAGATGGCACGATAGACTTCGAACCGCGGCTTCACGAAAATCAGGTCCGGGCACTTCCTTGCCGCAGTGACCGACGCCATTGCAGAGCGAACCCCGAATTCCCGCGCCTCGTAGCCGCTGCAACGACGCCACGGGCGGCTCCTCCGCCAACAGCCACCGGTTTGCCGCGAAGCTCCGGATTGTCGCGCTGCTCGACCGATGCATAGAAGGCATCCATATCCACACGGATGATTTTCCTCACAGGCAAGGCAGTAGCGTCCATTGGTCAGAAGGCCGGTCCGTTGAAACGAAAGCAGAACATAGCAGCTTCCGACGCGGCGTCCAGATGCGGCTCACATCTGGCGGATCAACGAGCGGATTTCCTTGCCATCGCGGGTTGGAAGCAAAAGCGAAGATCGAGAGAGAACAATGCTGACGGCAGCGCAATCACAGAGCCTTCTTCGAACTCGGCAGCTTCCACTGGGGAGACCAACGTCCTCCATGGCTATGCCGTCAGTCCCGTCGCCACAACAAGGCTGCTTGATGCAGTCTTCGGTCGCAAGGGGTCCGACGGTCTGTTTCCGCCGCGCGAAACATTCGTTCTTTTCATCGCCACCGCATGTTTATGGGGCGCGCTTTCATGTGAGAGATCTCTCAAAAACGTTCTGTGCAGGTGGGGCAAATTGGGCGGGTCATTGCAGACGCTCCCGGGGTTCGCCGCAGTGTAAGCCGGTAAGGCCAGGACAAATACCATACAACATACGCGGGGCAGCCATGACTTGCAGCGCACGCGACGCATCGCCACATGACTGCGACTGTTGATAGACCCTCACATTTGCTGCGCCGCGATCCTCGCCCGCGCCGGGAGAACAACATGCACGGAATATCGAAAACCTTGACTGCAATGACGCTTCTCGAACGCACCAACCTGCTCGAGACAGTGGCAGACGCGCTTGAAGCATCTGCCGACAAAGCCAAGGGTGAGGGAGACGCTCGGTTCGTGGAAAATTCTTTGTCCGTCATGAACACCATTCGCGGGATGTGTTGCGATCTCGGATCGCGCGACCTCGAAGTTGCCGAACTGCTGCTCGAGCAGGGAATTGTGATGGTATACCAGTTCTCAAATCGGAAGCCTGAAAAAGTAGCGCTGCACTGATGCCTGTGCCCGCTGCTGAGCCTGAGGCAGCGTCATCGTCATTGCCATATGCCTGAAATCAAGGGCGAAGTCTCTTCACTGAAACTAGGCAAGACGCATTCTCCTAATCAGGTGCTTGGCCAGCCCGCTAAACGGAGCCTAACGCAATGATTCGGCCCGGCGAAACCGCACGGAGATTCTCGAGATTGCCTGCCATACGGGTGCCGGTGCACCGGTTGACGTCGCACGACTGCGCACCCGCGGGTGGAACCTGCCTCCTTCGTTTGGGTTACACCAAGGATGGATTTCGAGCGACCAGCACAAGGTTGAGCAAATGACGCCCCAACGCTTTCGTCACTTGGGTTGAAAAGGTGGAGCGCACCGCCGAAGAGATCGCCATGAGGCGGGCCAGGCGCGCGGAACGTCGGCAGAAGCAGCGCGATGCCAATGTCACGCGGGCTGCCAAGATGCACCTCGCCCGTCTTGCCGGAGATCCGTCCCCGATAGTACCGAATCGCGATGTTACGGGCCGCATCCATGTTGGTTGTTCCGGATGGTACTACTGGCACTGGAAAGGGTCTTTTTATCCAACCGATACCCCGTCGAACGAGTTGTTTTCGATCTACCAGGCCAGCTTCAAGACAGTGGAACTCAATGCCCCGTTTTATTCCTGGCCAACGGTTGGCGCGGTCAAGACCTGGATACGACAGGCGCTTCCCGGTTTCGTCTACACGGTCAAGGTGTGTGAGCTCATCACCCATGTCCAGCGTTTTCAGCAGACACAAATTCTCATCGACGATTTCGGCTATATTGCCGACCTGCTTGGACCGAGAATGGGATGTTTCCTGTTTCAGCTGCCGCCGAGCATACGATACTCGCCGGAAATGCTGCAATCGATCTTGTCGCAGCTCGATCACCGACGTCGAAACGTCATCGAATTCCGTCACAAAAGCTGGTGGAACCCGGAGGTTTATGCTGCGTTCAAAGCGGCTGGGACGATATTTTGCGCCTGCAGTGGACCTCGGTTGCCAGACGAACTCGTGTGCACCGGGGATGACGTCTACGTCCGTTTCCACGGGATCGAAAAATGGTATCGCCACGACTACAGCGACGCCGAGCTCGAGCTGTGGGCAGAGCGCATAGGCCAAAGTGGCGCCAAGACCATATGGGTCTATTTCAACAACGACCGCGACGGCAACTCAATCAAGAACGCTAAACGGATGGCTGAGATGCTGAAGCCTCAGCGCTTGGGCGAATGAGGCGCTGCGACAGGGGCTTCAGGTGCTGGAGCCTGGGGTCGAACTAGAGGCGAACCGAGCCCACGCAGGGCCTCACAGAACGTCCTGCTTCAATCGGGTGGGCGTGCTCTGCTCCCGTTGAGGCAAGAACTGAGGAAGACTTGACGATAGTCATCGCACCGACAACGGCACAGTTTCCGGGCAACATCACAGGAAACCATTAATCCCAGCCGGTCGCCCAAAGCAACGCGGCGGGGTTGTGCAATCCAATTCGTTGCGCAACGTGGTTCTCACGCTTTCCGGAACAAAAATCGCCCGTGAGGCATAATCGTTGGATGCGCGCTCGGCGCTTCATGAAGGAGGACGATCATGCCTGCAAAGAAGATTATCACGAAACCGCTGGTGTCCGAAGGAGCGAGGATTGGCGAACCTGTGCCACGTGCCATTGTAGACACCAACACGGCGTCAGTCGGTATTCCCCCGCAGCCCGAGTTCAATGCCGAAAAGGAGATCGGCGTCCTTCGGAAACAATTGGAAGCGCTTCGCCAGCAAGTGGCCGACGCCTCCGTCGCCGTTAAAGGTGGGGCTCGTCAGGTGGTCCGGCAGACGGAAGCCACGGTAAAGCTTTACCCGCTATCCACCCTCGGCGCCGTTGCCACGGCCGCAGCAGTTGTTGCTCTCGCGATTGCCGGGTTTCGGGCGTCGCCGAGGCGAACGCGCTACGACCGAGGGCTCGAGGATTTGCGGGATCTGTACGAAAACGTACGCGGCCGCTTCTAGCTAAATCTCGGGATTGCCGCCGAGCATGTTTCCCCTCAAGCTCGTCAGAGGAGCCAGTAAAGGGGGAAACATGCTGGACATCATCATCAATTCCGCTCTGGGCATTGTGGCGACGACGGATAGCCTGATCGCACGCGCTCGCCGCGAGGCCCCCAACGATCCGACCGTCCAGACCGAACTCGATCTTCTACGAGATACCCTCTATCTCCTTGGGGACGCCGTGGACGTCCTTCGAAGAGCGTGCGAAGGCCGGAAGTTGCTCGTGGGCTTATCCACGCGACGCTCCAGTAGTCGACCTGCGTCGGCGGTTTACTCGCCATCGAGGTCGAGGGCGCCGGTGATCTTGTTTGACAACAAATATCGCGACAAGCCCAATACCGATGCGTTCGAGGCAGACCGCACCGACGTCTTTTCACGCCCGTTGCCAAGCGTAAGCTCGGTCTCCCACTTAATGACGCATTCCACGGCACGTCGACGGTGATCGCGCAGCCGGCTTGAGCCTGACATTCATCGCGCGGCAGCGTTGTTTGGTAACTCCGTTGTGTCCTCCTTGGAACATCAAACGTCACTCGTGCGTTGCTGCGGTCCCGACCCACTGCCCCTGCGAGCTTTCATGACCAAAACAAACCGCAAGCCCGCCAACGATACGACACCACTCGTTCACGGCGCGGCAACATTGCCCTCAGTGGTTATTGATGACTACAACAACGAGGCGCGGGATCGGAAAGGTTTCATCGGTGACGGCGCAAACAAGAAGTCTTTTCGCGCCAAGGTCGACCAGCAGAGAAAGCTCTTGCGAGAGCTCGGACGCGACCCCTTTGGAAAGGTCGCGACCAAGGAGTTGAAGAAGAAGGATATCGACGCGCTGCTTTGCGGAGAGGATGCAGAGGCCGCAGCCATGATATTCGGTGCGGTGGAGGAGTTTTCTCGGGACTTTGCCGCCGTAATACGAAAGTTTTTGGACGAAAAATCATGGAAAAAAACCGAGCGAATTGCTGTCGGCGGCGGTTTCCGCCAGCGAAGGGTTGGCGAACTTGTCATCGCGCGCACGATGATGCTCTTGCGCGGTGATGGTGTCGAGATCGAACTGGTTCCGATTGCGCATCATCCAGACGATGCCGGCCTGATCGGTTCGGTGCATCTGATGCCCGAATGGATGCTGAAGGGCCATGATGCAATACTCGCCGTGGACATTGGCGGGACCAACGTCAGGGCAGGAGTGGTTCGGTTCGGCAAGGATAAGAGAAGCACAAGCAAAGACGCCGCTGTGGCGGCGTCGCTCATCTGGAAGCATGCGGAGGAAAACCCTAGCCGGACTGCCACCGTTGCCAAGCTATCTGAAATGCTTGAAGAACTGGTGGCCAAAGCGGCCGACGCGCAGCTCAACCTTGCGCCATTGATCGGGATCGGCTGTCCGGGAGTGATCGAAGCCGATGGTGCCATCGTGCGGGGCGGGCAGAACCTCCCAGGTGGAAACTGGGAGAGCGATCATTTCAACCTGCCTGCGGCTCTCGTCAAAAGCATCCCCAAGATAAACGAGGGGGAGACTTTCGTTATGATGCACAATGACGGCGTCGTTCAGGGGCTTTCGCAGATTCCGCTGATGACCGATGTGTCCAGCTGGGCGATCCTGACGATCGGAACCGGACTTGGGAACGCGCATTTCACCAATCGTTCTCAGCCGTGAATCGAACAATCAGCTCAAGGCCGATCTCACACGCTCGTTGCGTGGTGGAGCCGGCGAGACGTCGCACGTGGTCAAGATCGACCGATGGCGGTGGTTGTCCGCGGACAGCATATGCCATCGATCCGGCTGGCCGGCAAACAATGGTCTTCGCCCATTGCCCGTTGGCACGCATTTGCGGGCAGATCGGCAAGGAAGCCCCGGGACAAAAGCCCGCGGCTACTGCAAACCTAGAATGCGAAGACGCTTGCAAGCGGCCGTCCCGATAAGATGACGGCGACCTGGCACCGGGCTGGCGCGGGCGCGGCGCCATGACAGCCGTTGCGAACAGCGTGCTCCGTCCCTTATGCTCCGGCCATGCTCACGCAGACGCGGTGTATAGGCAAGTCACCTCTTGAAGCGGCACCACCGGTTCACAATATCATCGTGAGGAGACAATCAGTGGCATTGGAAGGAGGAAGAACATGCCGCTCAACGATGTTCAATGGACCCGGCCGGTGACGATCCGATTGCAATGCGGTTTGGAAAGGACTTTCGCCGGAATTTACGACGCGCTCGACTTTCTCGAAAACGAATGGCCGTTGCGGCACGGAGAGCGTCATAACCGAGCCGTGAAGACCTGCCGCGCCGCACTGAACGGGGTGGTGCCCGCTTTCGTCGCACGGGAGGCATTCCTGGCCGCTTGCCTCGAGGCTGGAATGCCGGCCGTTATGGCGCATTGGAAACCGAAGCCGAACCGCGCCGCGCGGAGATTTGCAACTTGATGGTCTCAGACGGTAGGCCGGCCTCCTCAGGAGGCGGGCCATCCTTGGTGTCACAAAGCCGGCGGCGTCAGCCTTCGTGACTGTTCGATGTGAAGACTGCTCACCGCGTTGGAGTTCGTCCCCGCAGCCGAAAGGAGCACTGCTGACATCGCTTCGGCGCCCCTCGGCTTCGGTGCCCGTTGCTGGCAGGGCGGTCGTCTTGTAATCCGCCACTCCACTCCTTATCTCCCTTATATCGCTGAGAACATCGCATTTTGCCACGCCAGTCGTCCTGGAGGACGCCGGTCGGGAGCGTTTTGATCGCTCGACTGGTCTCGGCTGCGTGGCCTTCAAAGGAATCGAATTGAACAAGATACCCACTACCGCCGCCCCGGCGGCTTCAACGCCCCGAAAGGGCGCCCCTCGCGCTGATAAGCCAGCCAAGAATCAGAAGCCATATCCCTGCCTGCTCACCCGCGCCGAACTGAAGGCGATTATCGCCAAGCAACTCGGCTGAACCCTGAGGTCGCCCGCAGATCGAAATGCGCAATGACGGAAGTACTGCGCAGCATTACGGTACCGACCGAACGAATTGAAGATTGCCGTAAGATCGTTGAGCTGCGCCGCGCGATTGCCTCCAGTCTTTCTGCCGAGGAAGAGGCGATCACATTCCAGCACGGTGGTGGTGAATTCACCGCAGTCTTCACAACCCCAAGCGTCCATTAGAGGAGAAGCGACGATGGCCGACTTTGCACAGCCAGATCTGTTTGCGGTCGTTGCAAACGCATTACCGGAGGGGTTTCGCTATCAGCCCGATGTCGTCCCGGCGGACGTGCAGTCAGACCTTCTTCGCGAAATCGCGCTATTGCCGCTGAAGCCTTTTGAATTTCACGGTTTCGAAGGCAAGCGGAGAGTCACCTCCTATGGCTGGAAATACGACTTCGACACCCACGAGGTAAGCCGCGTCACCGACATCCCACCATTTCTCCTCCCGGTGCGCAAGCTTGCGGCAACATTTGCCGGCATTGATCCAGAGAGGCTGCAGCAGGCCCTTGTTACCGAATATGCCCAAGGAGCTCCGATCGGCTGGCATAAGGACAAGAAGGTTTTCGGCAGGGTCGTCGGCGTCTCATTGCTATCGAACTGCACGTTCAGGCTGAGGCGTCGCGTCGGCAATAAGTGGGAACGCGCTTCGGTGAGGATCGAACCTGGTTCTGCCTACCTCCTTTCCGGTCCTGCACGCAGCGAATGGGAGCACTCCATCCCGCCCGTTGAACAAACGCGCTATTCCATCACCTTCCGCGAAATCGGCTGACCCGCCATTTTTTTCAAGCTGTACATCGGCTGGAGTTCGATCCAGGATTTGCCGTTCCGAAAGAACACGACATTGAGGAGCGTGCCCCGGCCTTCTTCGTTTCCGCTGTGAGGCGATAATCGTGGCGAAGTCGGCGACAGGCCGAGGGCAAAATGAGCGGTCTCTTCGCTATGGGTGTCGCAGACCAAGCTACCGACGGCCAAACCAGACAAAGCTGATCGATAGACCAGCATGGCTGCTTCGATCATCGCAGCCGAGTTCCTTCGGAATATCGCGAGAAGACATCTCATCCGTACTGCATCTTTTTGCACCAACCGACGTTCATGATCGGCGGGCGCGACGTCATCGATCATGGAGTATTCATTGGAGATGGTTTTTCAGAATTTCGAGGAGTTGGCCCTGCCTGAACGACAGGCCATGCTCGAGCGGCTGGCAGTCACCCTTGAGCGCAACGCCAGGTGGGCCGCAGACGAGGGAGATGATGCCCTTGAAATGGTGATGGCATCCGTGGGAAAGGCGCTGCTTTTGGTCGCCAACGACCTGGCGGCGAACGATCTTAGGCTTGCCCAAGACGTCGTCTTGCGCGCGATCAGCCTCATTGCAACATTCCATTCGATTCACCCGGAATATCCCGTAGGGCCGGCGCTCCACTGATGAAGGGCTTGACGGCGCATTGAAGGCGCGGCCTTCCCCTCGTCGGTAGAGACTGGCTGCAGTGCGCTTCCTGAGGGAGCTCGAGAATTTCCCAACTGATCCTGGCACTGGTTGGTGGGAGAACGACGACCGGCATGTTGCTCGACGAGAAAACCGCCTCGTCCATATGACGGACTATGGGCCAATATCAGGCCCGATTGACGACGGCGAAGCCCTTTGGGCGGTTTTCGTACGGTCGGCAAAACCTCCCGGACGATGTCTGAACAGGGGTACGGCCAGCAGGGCATGCCGGCTTGAGGAAGCGCTCGTTCAACCCTTTGGGGTGCTCGCCCCTCCGCGTCCTGGAACGGAATTGCTCTAGTCGTCGTTCCCGGCGCCTCCGCGCGTGGGCCGCCATGGCAATTTCTGCCTGGAGCTCTAGATTCAGCTCCACTTTCACGGAGGGTACATGGTGGGAAAACACAATAATCCGGTCGGACTTGACGAGACGGCTGCGCAAATTCGTCCGGATGGTGATCCAACGGTGATGGCGAGCACTGATGCGCGCGCGCTCCTGGACGTCCTCCTGGTCATGAAGAGAGGCGACTTCTCTGTCAGGATGCGCTCTGACTTGACCGGAGTGACCGGCAAAATTGCCGATACGCTCAACGATATTATCGCCGCAAATCAAAAAATGGCGGCGCAACTTGAGAATGTCGGCCAGGTCGTCGGGCGGGACGGCCGCACCAGCACCCGCGTTCGATTTGGCTTGCCCGACGGGGCATGGGCGGACATGGAAAGCTCGATCAACACCCTCATCGACGATCTCCTGTGGCCGACGACGGCCGTTACCCGCACGATCACCGCGGTTGCCAAAGGCGACCTCCTCCAGACCGTACCTCTCGATGTGGACGGTCGGCCACTGAAAGGGGAGTTTCTCCGCTCAGCTGATATCGTCAATACGATGATCAAGCAGCTCGGCGTATTCACTTCGGAGGTGACCCGCGTTGCGCGCGAGGTCGGCACGGACGGCAAGCTCGGCGGCCAGGCGCAGGTGCCGGAAGTCACGGGTGTCTGGAAGGACCTTACCGAGAGCGTCAATTCGATGGCTTCGAACCTGACGGCGCAGGTGCGAAACATCGCCGACGTCACGATAGCGGTCGCCAACGGGGACCTTTCAAAGAAAATCACGGTCGACGTGCGGGGTGAGATCCTGCAGCTAAAAGAAGCAATCAATACGATGGTGGACCAGCTTCGCGCCTTCGCCTCAGAAGTCACGCGCGTGGCGCGCGAAGTCGGCACCGAGGGCAAACTCGGCGGACAGGCACTGGTACCCGGCGTCGCTGGCACGTGGAAGGATCTGACGGACTCCGTCAACGCCATGTGCGGCAACCTGACGGCACAGGTGCGCAATATCGCTCAGGTCACGACGGCCGTTGCGCGGGGCGACCTGTCGCGCAAGATCACCGTGGATGTCTCCGGCGAAATCCTGGAGCTCAAGGAGACCATCAACACGATGGTCGACCAGCTGAACGGGTTTGCCGGCGAGGTGACGCGCGTCGCCCGCGAGGTGGGCACCGAAGGCCGCCTTGGCGGGCAGGCGCAGGTACCCGGCGTCGCAGGGACATGGAAGGATTTGACCGACAACGTCAACTCGATGGCCTCGAACCTGACCGCTCAGGTGCGAAACATCGCGGACGTCTCGACCGCGATCGCCAACGGCGACCTGTCTAAAAAGATCACCGTCACGGTTTCTGGCGAAATCCTGGAGCTGAAGGAGACCATCAATACGATGGTCGACCAGTTGAACGGATTTGCAGGAGAAGTGACCCGCGTCGCTCGCGAGGTGGGCACCGAAGGCCGCCTCGGCGGGCAGGCGCAGGTGCCCGGTGTCGCGGGCACTTGGAAGGACCTGACGGACAATGTCAATTCGATGGCGGGCAACCTTACCGCTCAGGTACGCAACATCGCAGAGGTCTCGACCGCGATTGCCAGTGGCGATCTGTCGAAGAAAATCACGGTCGACGTGAAGGGCGAGATCCTGGAGCTGAAGGAAACGATCAATACGATGGTCGACCAGCTCAACGCCTTTGCTTCAGAGGTTACGCGCGTCGCCCGTGAGGTCGGCACCGAAGGGCAGTTGGGCGGTCAGGCAAACGTGCGCGGCGTTGCCGGGACCTGGAAGGACCTGACCGATTCCGTCAATTCCATGGCCTCCAACCTCACAGGTCAGGTGCGCAACATCGCGGAGGTTGCGACCGCCGTCGCCCAGGGGGACCTGTCGAAAAAGATCACGGTGACGGTTTCTGGCGAAATTCTGGAGCTGAAGGAAACGATCAACACGATGGTCGACCAGCTCAACGGCTTTGCGGGCGAGGTAACGCGTGTCGCGCGCGAAGTCGGAACGGAAGGGCGCCTGGGCGGGCAAGCGAACGTTCGCGGCGTTGCCGGTACCTGGAAGGATCTGACCGACAATGTCAATTCGATGGCTGGCAATCTGACGGCGCAGGTGCGCAATATCGCCGAAGTTTCGACGGCAATCGCCAATGGCGACCTGTCCAAGAAGATCACCGTTTCGGTGTCGGGCGAAATCCTTGAGCTGAAGGAGACCCTGAACACGATGGTCGATCAGCTCAACCGGTTTGCTTCCGAAGTGACGCGCGTTGCCCGTGAGGTCGGCACCGAAGGCAAGCTCGGCGGGCAGGCGCAGGTGCCGGGCGTCGCCGGCACCTGGAAGGACCTGACGGAGAACGTCAACTCGATGGCGTCGAACCTTACCGGCCAGGTGCGCAACATCGCCGAAGTGACGACGGCGGTTGCGCGTGGCGACCTTTCGCGAAAGATCACCGTCGACGTGAAGGGCGAGATCCTGGAGCTTAAGAACACCATCAACACGATGGTTGACCAGCTCAATGCCTTCGCCGGCGAAGTCACGCGCGTGGCTCGCGAAGTGGGAACGGAAGGCAAGCTCGGCGGACAGGCGCAGGTCTCCGGCGTGGCCGGTACCTGGAAGGACCTGACCGACAGTGTCAACTCCATGGCGGGCAACCTGACGGCCCAGGTGCGCAACATCGCCGAAGTGGCGACAGCGATCGCCAATGGCGACCTCAGCCGCAAGATCACCGTCGACGTACGCGGCGAAATCCTGCTCCTGAAGGACACGCTGAACACGATGGTGGACCAGCTGCGCTCGTTTGCTGGCGAAGTGACGCGTGTCGCGCGTGAAGTGGGCACCGACGGGCGTCTGGGAGGCCAGGCTGTTGTTCCAGGCGTTGCCGGCACGTGGAAGGACTTGACCGACAACGTCAACCTCCTTGCCGCCAACCTGACGACCCAGGTTCGCAATATCGCCGAAGTGACGACGGCGGTGGCGCGCGGGGACCTGTCGCGAAAGATCACCGTCGATGTGAAAGGTGAAATCCTCGAACTCAAGAACACCATCAACACGATGGTCGATCAGCTCAACGCCTTTGCCGGTGAAGTGACGCGTGTTGCGCGCGAAGTGGGAACCGATGGCAAGCTCGGTGGACAGGCGCAGGTGCCGGGCGTTGCCGGCACGTGGAAAGATCTGACCGACACTGTCAACGTCATGGCCGCCAATCTGACCGAGCAGGTGCGAGGCATCGTCAAGGTGGTTACGGCCGTCGCGAATGGCGACCTGAAGCAGAACCTCACCGTCGCCTCGAAGGGCGAGGTGGCCGCCCTCGCCGAGACGATCAACAACATGACCAACACGCTCGCCACGTTTGCCGATCAGGTCACGAGCGTGGCCCGCGAAGTGGGTGTCGAGGGCCGGTTGGGTGGCCAGGCGAATGTTCCAGGAACAGCCGGTACGTGGAAGGACCTGACAGGCAACGTCAACCTGCTTGCCGCCAACCTTACCACCCAGGTGCGCGCAATCGCCGAGGTCGCAACCGCCGTTACGAAAGGCGACCTCACCCGCTCGATCCAGGTCGAGGCACGCGGCGAAGTGGCGGAGCTGAAGGACAATATCAACACGATGATCGATAACCTGCGCCTGACGACGGAGCGCAATACCGAGCAGGACTGGCTGAAGACAAATCTCGCACGCTTCACCAACATGCTGCAGGGGCAGCGCGACCTGACGCTTGTCGGCAAAATGCTCTTGTCGGAACTGGCGCCTCTGGTCGGTGCTCACCAGGGCGTGATCTACCAGGTCGATGACGGCCCCCAGCCGGTGCTATCGCTCCTGTCGGTCTACGCGCAGGGCATGGAGACGTCTCATCCGACCAGGCTCGAATTCGGGCAGGGCCTTGTCGGCCAGTGCGCCAGCGATGCCCGGCGTATCCTGATCACAGATCTTCCGAGCAATGTCGTTCCGATCAGTTCCGGCGTCTTCTCGGCGCTTCCGAGAAGCGCAATCGTCCTTCCCGTGCATTTCGAGGGGCAGGTCAAGGCGGTCATTGAGCTTGCATCGGCCGGCAATTTTACCGAATTGCAGCTCTCTTTCCTCGACCAGCTCACTACGTCGATCGGCATCGTCCTCAACTCGATTGCAGCGACGATGCAGACGGAAGGCTTGCTCAAGCAGTCGCAGCAGCTCGCCGCCGAGCTTCAGACCCAGCAGGGCGAGCTTCAGCAGACCAACGAGCAGCTCGAACAGAAGGCCCAGCAGCTCGCGGAGCGAAATGTCGAGGTCGAGGCCAAGAACCAGGAAATCGAACAGGCCCGCCGCGCACTCGAGGAAAAGGCGACCGAACTGGCGCTGACGTCGAAATACAAGTCGGAATTTCTTGCAAACATGTCGCACGAATTGCGTACCCCTCTCAATTCCATCCTCATCCTGGGACAGCAGCTAGGGGAAAACCCGGAAGGTAATCTTTCCGGAAAGCAGGTGGAGTTTGCAAAGACCATCCACGGCGCGGGCACAGACCTCCTCAACCTCATCAGTGACATCCTTGACCTTTCCAAGATCGAATCCGGAACCGTATCGGTCGACGCCGAGGAAATTTTCATCAACAACCTTCTGGACGTGATCGCCCGGCCATTCCGCCACGAGGCGGACAATCGCGGTCTCGCCTTTGCGGTCGAAGTCGGCACGGATGCGCCCAGAAGCATCCTCACGGACGCCAAGCGGCTCCAGCAGATCCTCAAGAACCTGCTTTCGAATGCTTTCAAGTTTACCGCACAGGGCGGCGTTACGCTCCGCGTTTCGGCGGTGGCGAGCGGCTGGTCATCCGACCATCCTTCGCTCAAACACGCCCCGTCCGTCCTCGCCTTCGAGGTTGTTGATTCCGGCATCGGCATCCCGCCGGAAAAACAGCGCATAATCTTCGAGGCATTCCAACAGGCTGACGCCTCGACCAGCCGCAAATATGGCGGCACGGGGCTTGGCCTTGCCATCAGCCGCGAGCTTGCAAATCTGCTCGGCGGCGAGATCCAGCTTCGCAGCAGCCCCGGAGTGGGTAGCACATTCGCACTTTACCTGCCATTGACTTACGTTGGTGCGGCCGCCGTGGCGCCGAAGGTTCTTACCGCACCCAGCAATATTGTTCAGCTTTCGGAGGCCATGGCCGGACGGCGGCCAGACAAGCCCGGTGAACAGGTCGAAGACGACCGGGAGAACATCACGGCCGCCGATACGGTGCTTCTCGTCGTGGAGGATGACGCCCATTATGCGCGGGTTCTGCTCGACCTGGCCCGTGATGGCGGCTTTAAGGTTCTGGTGGCGATGCGCGGCAGTGAGGCTCTGGCGCTTGCGCAGGAATACAAGCCAGCGGCGATCTCCCTCGACATCTATCTTCCAGACATGTTGGGATGGACGGTCTTGAGCCAGCTCAAGCAGAATGCATTGACGCGCCATATTCCGGTGCAGATCATCAGCCTCGACGAAGACCGTCAACACGGACTGACGCGCGGGGCCTTCGCTTTCATGAGCAAGCCGACGACGCCCGATAGCCTCGGCAAGGCGCTTTCACGCCTGAAGGCCTACGCCGAGCCGAGACGCAAGCGTCTTCTCCTGGTAGAGGACAACGAGGCGGAGCGGATGAGCGTTTCCGCTCTCCTCGGCCACGACGACATCGATATATCGAGCGTCGGCTCGGGATCGGAAGCGCTTGCGGCCCTCAGAAGAGATCCTGCCGACTGCGTCGTGCTAGATCTCTCGCTCCCCGATATGTCGGGTTTCGACGTGTTGGAACGGATGCGTGACGACGCTGAGATCGGTGAAGTGCCTGTCGTTGTGTTCACGGGCCGCGAACTTTCGCCCGAAGAAGACGCCCAGCTTCACAGCATGGCCCGTAGCGTCGTGGTCAAGGGCGTCGAGTCACCTGAACGCTTGCTCGATGAAACGGCGCTTTTCCTGCATCGTGTCGTTGCCGACTTGCCCGCCGCCAAGCAGGCGATGTTGGAGGAGCTGCACAGTTCGGATGAGGACCTTGTTGGCGAGACGGTTTTGCTCGTCGATGATGATGCACGTAACATCTTCGCGCTCAGCAGCGTTCTGGAGCGCCGCGGCATGAAAGTCCTGACGGCCACCACCGGCACCGAGGCGATCGAGGTGATCAACAACGAGCCTAAAGTGGCGATCGTCTTGATGGATATCATGATGCCGGGCATGGACGGTTACGAGACGATGCAGGTCATCCGCTCCGATCCGAATTTCCGTCGCCTGCCGATCGTGGCACTGACGGCGAAGGCGATGAAGGGCGATCGAGAGAAATGTCTCGAAGCTGGGGCTTCGGATTATCTGGCAAAGCCGGTCAACACCGAGCAGCTCCTGTCGGCGCTGCGCATGTGGCTGCATCGCTGAGGAGCCGGTCGTGAAACCCGTCAATATCCTTCTAGTTGATGACCAGCCTGCGAAACTTCTCAGCTACGAGGTGATCCTCCAGGATCTTGGAGAAAACCTCATCAAGGCCCAGTCGGGGCGCGAGGCGCTGGAACATCTTCTGCGTAACGAAATAGCCGTCATTCTGGTCGATGTCTGCATGCCTGAACAGGATGGCTTCGAACTCGTCAGCATGATCAGGGAACATCCACGCTATCAGAATACGGCAATCATTTTCATCTCGGCGATCATGATGGCTGAGCCGGACCGCCTGCGCGGATATGAGGCCGGAGCGGTCGACTATGTATCGGTGCCGATTGTTCCTGACGTGCTTCGGGCCAAGGTGCGGGTTTTCACCGAGCTCTATCGGAAGACGAGGGAGCTTGAGCTGCTGAATGCGGAACTCGAAAACCGGGTTCGGGAGCGCACGGCCGAGCTGGAATCCTCCTCAAGGGCGCTGCGCCTGCTCAATGAAGAACTCGAGCAGCGCATTGATCAGAGGACGCGCGAGCGGGAGGAGGCCCTCGCCCAGCTGTTCGAGGCGCAAAAGCTCGACACGATCGGTCAGCTGACCGGGGGCGTCGCGCACGACTTCAATAATTTGCTCATGGCAATTATGGGAAGCCTGAACCTTCTGAAGAAGCGCCTACCACCCGACGATAAGAGTGAGCGCCTCATGGCGAATGCCGTGCAAGCGGCGGAAAGAGGGGCGGCGTTGACGCAACGTCTTCTGGCTTTCGCGCGACGACAGGAACTCAAGCCGCAGGCCGTCGATTTCCGGGAGTTGTTCGAGAATGTTGAGGATCTTCTTAAAAAGGCGGTCGGCCCAGGCCTCGATATACGGAGCGAGATCCAACCGGACCTGCCGCGTGTGCTCGTTGACGGCAATCAACTCGAACTCGCTCTGCTCAATTTGTCGGTCAATGCGCGCGATGCGATGGGTGAGGGCGGCACGATCCTGGTGACTGCGCAAGAAAATCATTCGGTTCGCCCCGTCGGGCTCAAACCCGGCCGCTACGTGAAACTAGCGGTCACCGACCACGGCGAAGGCATGGACGAGGCCGTTGCCGCCCGGGCCACCGAGCCGTTCTTTACCACGAAGGGTCCTGGAAAAGGCACCGGGCTCGGTCTGTCGATGGTTCATGGTCTTGCGGCACAGTCCGGCGGGATGCTCGAACTGTCGAGCATCAAAGGCACAGGGACTACCGTATCGCTCTGGCTACCGGTGGCACAAGTCTATGATACAGCAGACGTGAAGAAGAGCGAGACGATTGAAACCACCGCAGCGATGAGCCACGCCTTGAGGATCCTTGTCGTGGACGATGATCCCCTCGTGCGGCTGGGCACCTTGGCGATGCTGGAAGATCTG
Organism: Sinorhizobium sp. B11; assembly: GCA_039725955.1. Lineage (NCBI taxonomy): Bacteria > Pseudomonadati > Pseudomonadota > Alphaproteobacteria > Hyphomicrobiales > Rhizobiaceae > Sinorhizobium > Sinorhizobium sp. B11. Next base: position 406,118 of record CP091035.1, on the reverse strand, counting down.
GGACATATTCCGGTAGAGGCATCGTCTGCTAAAGTCGCGCTGGAAATTCTCTCGGCCGGTCAAATCTGCGATATTGTGATCACCGATCATGCAATGCCTGGGATGACGGGAGCCGAACTTGCCCGTTCCATATCGACCCAATACAAAAGCATGCCTGTGATCCTGGCTTCGGGCTACGCCGAGCTTCCGGACGATCCGGCCGTCCTGAACCTGTTGAGAATGACCAAGCCCTTCACGCAGGAACAGCTTCAAACGGCTATACAGCGTGTGGCAGCCAATCGGGTGACGGCCGCTTGAAGATCGCGATCAACTTGTCGCCTTTTGTGCGCCGTGATCGCCTATTGCGCAACCGGGGCAGGCTTTACGAAATCGACTGGCGCCGAAACCGAGGGGCGGGTTGGCGTTGCTCGCTGCGCTAATATCTGAGATTCGGCCAAGTATTGTCGGATCTTTTTAGCAAGCAGGTTTCAGCGGCGTCTCGAACTTTTCGACTGGCTGATGATGGGGCCGGATCTTGATCCGATCAATGGCACGGAAAGCTCGCTTCTGCGCAAGAAGCACCGCGACATCACCCGCTATATCGCTCGCTTGCATGATGGCTGATCTAGAGGAAAATGGTTGCTAGCCAGCACGGCCGGTGCCCGGCACCGCAGCTATGAAATCGCTAGGTTGGTAGGCCCGCGCGCCTAAGTCCTTCGCGCAGTCGCGAGACATCGCGCTCTTCGCTGAGATAGGAGACGTCCACCAGCCAGTTGACGTAGTCGGCGGCGCTTGCGGCCTTGTCCCCTCGCCACCGCGCGCCGACGGCATTGAGAAAGATTGCGGCGCATCTTTCGGCATCCGCGATCAGATCGAGATGTCCATAGGATGCAGCGCGCCAGGCCATGTCCCGCGGCTCTCGGTCCGGCGTCGCGAATGTTCTTTGTTCGAGCAGAATCGATGCTTCACCGTACCTGCCTGAAAGGAAGAGCAGGCGAGCTTTGTAATAGTTATACCAGCTGGAATAGAGCGGGTTCAGCCGACAGGCCATCTCGGCGCCAGCAAGACCTTCTTCTGGCCGACCGAGCAAACCTTGCATAGACGCCCGAAGGATCAAGGATTGTCGCATCGTTTGGGTTCATGTCTTTTGCCAGATCGAGATGGTGCTCAGCCCTTCTGAGTGTCTCCAGGTCAAGCATGTATAGCACGATGTGCTCTGCACCCGCGGATCGCTCGGATCGAGCGCGAAAGCTGGCTCGACTGCGCGCAGGGACTTGATCCGGTTTTCGTCACCATCCCGCGGAATACCGATGTCGCCATCCGAGGCGCGTTTGAGGTAGATATAAGCAAGACCAGTATAGGCCGCCGCAAGATATCGGCCGGTTTTTGACCGACGTGCTCGCCGCGCTCGAAGCCCAGCACCTCACACGGCACTTCCTTCGCGCTGCTTTGCAGAACGGACACTCTTCGGCGGCAATGTTAACCACGTAAGTCAATAACCATTTTGAGGCTCGCGGGGATCAATACAAGTCCATCTTATGTATATCCCCAGAACGTACGGTGGGGGACGGAACTTATTCCATGCGTGCAGGTTGAACGGAAGATCCGTCACGCACTTGCCTACAAGGCAACACTGGTGCCGCGGCAAAAAGTGAGCGTATGAAGGTGTTGGAATTCCCATGGCCGGCGGTCCTATATTTCCGCTGCCGACACAGCCTTGCTCATCATGGTCGCTGCGCTTAGCCAGGCTGCCCAGCCGGCGAGTGACGACATGACCCTCACGAGATCGGCAAGGCCGCTCTCGTCAACACCCGCCCAGTCGATCAAAGGTAGCATCCCTGTCGCTCAATTGTGGCGCAGCTTCGCCACAAGCGGTCCCCTTGTAGGCACTGTATTTCCGCACCTAATGGGCGTGGGCCAATTGATCGGAATCCTGAAGCAGCGGCAGAAAATATCGCGCCTTTGAAGGGGGGTAGAAGCCTATCCAGTGTAACGTGAGGCATGTCACAAGGCGTCGTCTTTGGGCTCTGCTGAAACACTCGCTCGTCGGACGCTCAAGCAGTTCCTCATTGCATCGCTCGAGGCGAGCATCCAACGAAAGCGGCGGCCAGTCAATGCGGCCTGTTGCGGGTTCGGGAAGGATCGTCCTCGTCCGGTTCTGCGGAAACCTCCCTGATCAAACTCAAGAGCGCCTTCTTGACGGCAGCGCTTTTAACGGTACTGAGATCGCCGCTTAGAGAAGGGGCACGGAGGGATCTTCTTAGATCATTGTGGATCGTCGGCTCGGCTCCATGAAAGAAGTCATCCATTGGCACCGAGAGCGCCTGTGCCAGTTCGAACAGAACGCTGGCACTTACGCGGTTGGTGCCCTTTTCATACTTCTGGACTTGTTGGAACGTGATACCCAGGAGCTCGGCGATCGACGACTGGCTCAGCCCTCTCGCTTTTCTTACGCGGGCGAGATTTTCACCAATAATGAGATCGACGGTGCTTTTGCCTGTGCGTGCCAATTTTCCTCTCCGTATGACTGAAGCCTATGCCTGAACGTGTTGGATGCGTTCGATGTGGTGCTCTGGAGCCGCGTCGCTCTGCTCGGAGACTGAGATCTCAGCAGCTGTCAATCCGGTGGCGATTGCCAGTTCCTCAATCGTGTATCCCTTGGCGATCCGCTTTGCACGACGAGTTTCTGCAGGGCTTGTTGGCCTTGATAAATTCAGCTGGTCCATGTGTCTACTCCAAGTTCGAGCTCATTAGGAATGTCCGACCGCAGGCTGTGTTCCACAGCTAGCAGGAGGTTCGTCGCCACTGGAGAGCCGCAGTCTCCTCAGCCATCAGTCTTCGCGAAGACGACGCTCTTCTTCTGCGGCCTCGGTCGCGATCTTGTTCGTATGTTCGAAAGCTGACGCGCTTTGCTGCACGGTCAGCGTTTTTCTGAGCCTGCTCACCATGACAATCATCCTTGAGGGTTACTCTCTATATGGGCGGATTGCCCTGCCGCATCAACGTCTTGAGCACCCCTGTCCGCTAGCGTACTGCTTTTCCCAAGGATGCCGAGCCCCTCAAAAAACGTCAGCAGCGACGTCCTGAAGCCCTCGCGTGATCGCTGGCGGGGAAAACCGCTGCATCCGTCTTGAGCACGGGACAATTACAAAATCTGCGACGACGGCGACGCTTGCAGCGGCTGCTCTGGAACCTTGGGGTTCCGCTCTTGTTCGCTCGGGCCGGCTTCGAACGCAGGAAATGCTGAATGTTCGTCAAAATTCTCGCAGCGTTAGCGCTTGCTGTCCGCCTCCTGTCGATTCATTCGCCCGATATCGCGTCCCTGCGGCGGTTTGGGGAGGACCTGACTGAGAGCCGCTTGGAGCACCTACCGGCGAAAGCGACGGCGGCACGGCAGGGCGAGCAAACGGTGACTGCGTCGGCAGGATCGGAATCGCGCCGCGGCTTGACTGCGACGGCCAAGCGTCGCGCAGCCGACCAGAATGAAAGCTGCCTCCCGGTTGGCAGGCGAACTGCGGTTCCGTGAGCACGACTAAACCCACGACCAGCAATCCAGCTGTCCGCGAATATGCGATCTTGACAGCTCACTTGTTGTGACCTCGCTATGATCCGACGGCAGGTTTCCACGGACGCCTCGGTAGAGAATCTCAAGGACAGCAACGGATGGCACGCAGACAGTGCTGCGGGGTAGGGGGCGCGATCGCTTTCCTACTTCGCTTATGGTCGCCGTCGCCTAACGAAGGAGCGCATATGACCGGCGCAAGAGGATGGCCGGCTTGCCGGACCATCTCACGCCCCGCGCCAAAGCGCGCCGGGACGGTCCCCACCGCTGGATTGAATCTATCAACTCTGGTTCAATGGGAAAGGTGACGGAAGCGAGATTTTTGTCCGTTGGTTCCCGCCTCCTCCGGCACTCGTCCCTGAGCCGTCGTTCGAGCGGCAGCGGTCAGTATGCTCGATCCGCATCCGGTCGCTGAGGTCGATTGGCGCCCCCCTTGAGATCCGTTCAGCTGGTCGGCGATTTTCTTGAGAATTATCTGGAACCAAAGCAAATGGTAGAGGTTCGTAAAAAGACGCGGCCGCCTAGACCTCCCCAGAGGCAAGATCGCCCCTCTCGATCGCTGCGTTACCTCGTGAAGAATGCCTTCGGCTCGATCTCCTCCAGCCGGAGGCATTTTTAACCTGGACGAACGGCCTTCAGGTTACATGTTAGCAGCTTTGAGCGCGGTCTCCTGCACCAACCACCAAACTGGCAGACAGGCCAGTGCAATAGCAACTAACCAAACAGAAGCGAACTTTATAAGGTATCGCCGGCGTGACTTGGCCTCGCTCCACTCATAGGACATGTGCATTCTCCCTCCCAGCCGCAGAAAATTGAAGCACCGGGCATTGCGGGAGTCGAGTGCGGATGTGCAACACCCTGACAGCAAATGCCTGATGTATTCCGCACTCATTGCGCGAGCGGAAGCGGTGGTCATTGCGGCGAAACTCGCGGCCTGCCTGTTTCACAATCGAGAAAGGGATTTCCCCGCAGCCGCACCTGTTCGTCCGAACGGAATTCGCCGTCGTCAACATGGTCGCGTCTGCGTGGCGAAGCGAAGCTAGGCTGGATAAGAGCAAACCGAATTGCGGCAGGGGGATGTTTCTGACGCTGATGATCTTTTCTTTGGTCGGCCTGAACGTCTGAAAAAGGAGAGTGCCATCGGCGATATCTGATGGGCGGGTGAAAAATGCGTCCTGGGTGCCTATCCAATGAGCCCTGGTGGCGACAATAACTTCCTAGCAACAAGCGGATGCGTTCCCGGTCCGGCATTAGCCCGTCGGCCTGACGAGGCGACGGGCCAATGGATCCTATTTAGCTGCGTTGGCGACGCGATGTCCGGCGTTTTGCGTGGCGTTCACTGTGTTGGCTGTGTCCTGGCCCATCCCGCGAATGGTGTTGCCGCAGGATGAGAGGGTTATAGCAAGGATAAGTGTTGCGATCATTGCACAAGCGATTTTCATGGAAAGACCCCGGTTTCGTTGTAATCACACTATAACCGTCTGGAGGATTCAAGGTTCCAACGACTGGTCGATATCAGAGCGCGTACCTCGATAGATATCCCGGCGCGAGCTCGAATGAACCAACGGCAGTTTTCAGCGTTTCCGTTCAAAAGGAGAACGCTATGCGGCTGACGCTCGAAGGGGACTATCATCGCTCCGTTGGCGATATCGACGCCCTTGATGAACTCGAGCGGGCTAATGCTCTTGTCGATGATTACCTCCGATTCGTCAAAGCCAACGATATTCGCAAGCAGGTGGTCGATGAAATTGAATTACCCATCTCAAAGCTGAGGCTTGTGAAGGCCTTTTGCGTCGCTATTGCCGCCGAACACCGCCCCGATACGCGCGCGCTCCTGATCAGGGCGGGCCTCGCTCTTGCCCAGTATCAACCGGGAATTGGCCCCCGTATCTCTTTAGAGGCACAGGATCATTGCCGCGTTGAGCGATCGAGGTTGTCTGCTCGCCGCCTGGAAAACATCCTGTTCATGGTGGCGGAAGAACGAGTCCGGCTTGGGGATCTCTTTCTGGCCGTGGTGAAACGTTCCCTCCATTGACGTAAAATCAGACCTATTCGAGGCGCCAATCGCACCTGATTTCAGCATCGAAACAGACGCGCTTTGCTCGACGCCGTCGCTGCAACGTCCAAAGCTATTTGTCGTATAGCTTACGTCAATGCGTCTCGGAGCAAACTCGTTTGCTTTGTGGCATTGCCGCGGACAGTAGGATCTTGTGCAGCCGAGCTCGAACACGAGAGCTGCAAGCGGGTCGAACGCGGGTAGTTTCTGACGACTGGGCTGCCTTTTCCGGAGCACGTTTACACTAGTCAGGCAACAGCCTGGGAAGGCGACATTTTGAAAATCGGCCGGTGCACGGGCGGTCAAATGCTGTATCCGTTGGCTAGGCGAGATGGCGGCCCCAAAGCGCGAGCATCATGACGGCAAAGAGGCTTGCTGCGTGCGGCACCAGCGCCAGGGTCCATCCGCACTCTGACAGGACCAGCAACAGGTCCGCAAACGGTATCAGGGCGATCGCGAAAAGAGAAACCGTGGCGGCGGGCATCGAGATCGATGGGGAAGCCAACAGCCAGGAGCCGGTTGCAAGATCTCGGGCCGCGAGCGCGCGCAGGAAGAGCGGGTCAGCAATTCCGGCCATGGGCGCGGCAAAAAGCAACGCGCCTATCGACGGTTCGACGAGAATGAGGATGCCGAGACCGAGCAACGCGAGGCCGAGTGCCCGCACCAGAAGTCTCCAGCAGCTCGATCGTTGCATGATGTTCGCCAGCAATTGAGATCCTCCTGCCGGTCCGCGACGAGGCCGCTAGTCACGCGGCCTGTCTCGTCGCCTTTGCCAGACGCTTGATCGCCTGCTCGAGAGATCGCTGCCCATCGCAATAGTTCTGCCAGGCATTCGTCTTGGCAAGCAGCGTCGGCACGGTACGGATGGTAAAACGTTTCGGATCGAGATCGGTTTTGACCTGGCTCCAGGTCAGCGGCATCGACACCGTAGCGCCCGGCCGGGCCCGTGGCGACAGAGGCGCGACCGCGGTCGCCATCCGGTCATTTCGCAAATAGTCGAGGAAGATGCGGCCGTTGCGCTGGTTTTTCGCCATCTTGATCAGGTAAAGTTCAGGATTGTCGCGAGCCATCTGCAGGCAGACGTCATGGGCAAATCCCTTCGCCTCGGCCCAGATCAGCTTCTTGCCTTTCGGTACGGCAAGCGGCGTGACGACGTGCAATCCCTTGCCCCCGGTTGTCTTGCAGAAGCTGACGAGCCCGAGTTCTTCTAGTCTGTCGCGCATTTCGCGAGCTGCCTTGACAACCCTCGCGAAGGGTACATCAGGACCTGGATCGAGGTCAAAGACAAGCCGGCCCGGTACTTCCGGTTGGCCAGGTTCGCAATTCCATGGATGCAGCTCGACCCCGCCGATCTGGGCAATGGCAGCCAGGCCCTCGATCCGATCGACCTGGAGATAGGGCTTCTTGTCGCCGAACACCTTGACCAGCTCCAGAAGATTCGAGGTGCCGAGCATCGCGTGGCGCTGGAAAAATTGCCCGCCACCAATGCCATCGGGCGCACGGATGATCGAGCACGGTCGTCCCTTGATATGGTCGATCATCCAGGAGCCGACCGCTTCGTAAAAGCGGGCGAGATCCGCCTTCGACACCGGCTCGCCGTCGCTGGCGTCCGGCCAGAGGGACTTGTCGGGGTTGGAGATCAAGACGCCCATGACATCTTCCTTGCCACCTTTGCGGAGGGGCCCGGGCTCTCGCTTTGGTCCCGCAGACGCCCCCGGATCGGGAGTGTCTGCCTTCTCGGGCGCGGCGGGCTTCTCGGCGACGACCTCCGTCGCAGGCTTGTCTTCACGAAGACCCTTGAAAGCCGCCTGCCGTACAAGCCCGTCGGCAGTCCAGCCGGCAAACTCAATCTCGGCCACCAACTCCGGCTTCACCCAGACGATCTCCTTGTCCTTCTTCGGCGCGCCCATCCCGGTAAATGGTGATCGGGTCGTTTCCAATGCGCGTAGCTTGGGCAGAAGCGTCTCGAGCTTGCCTGCACCATATCCCGTCCCTACACGTCCCACATAGACAAAATGGTCGCCCCGATTGACACCGACGAGCAGCGAGCGGAATTTGCCGTTTGTCTTTGCATAGGCGCCGATGACCACCTCGTGACCGGCGCGGCATTTTGACTTGACCCAGGTCTCGGTGCGTCCCGACTGATAGAAAGCACCCGCCTGTTTCGAGACAATGCCTTCAAGGGATAGCTTGCATGCCGATCTTAAGACCGCGTCCCCACCAGTCTCAAAATGTTCGACGAAACGCAGCCGCGGATCGCCGGCATCGATGAGCATTCTCTGCAGGCGGCTCTTCCGCTCACCCAAAGGACGCTCTCGCAGATCCTCCTCGCCCTCAAACATCATGTCAAAGGCAAAGAACGCCAGTTCGTCTGTTCTTTCCTCAGACAGCGCTGCCTGAAGCGCGGCGAAATCGGGTGCACCATTTTCATCGAGAGCGCAGATTTCACCGTCGATTATCGCATCTGGAAGAGCAGAGGCGGATCCGGCGATCGCCGAGTACTTTGCTGTCCAGTCCAGCCCCTTGCGTGTCTTTAACGTGACGTTTCCGTCATTGACCCGCATCTGGATGCGGTAGCCGTCGAACTTGATTTCGTGGATCCACCCGGCAGCGCCAGGCGGGCGCTCGCGTGTTTCGCATAGCTGCGGCGAAATGAAGTCGGGCATGTTTGACTTTGGTGAAATGGATGACTTTGCTGCCTCTTTCGCCTTTTTTTGCCGTTTGCCTTTAGCGCCCGTGGTGCGCTCCTCGGCCGCCAGACCCCGGTCGCTGTCCCAGATGGCATCCGCCTGCACGTCAACGCTTTCCGCCATGAACGGCTTCGGTTTTCTTCCCTTGCCGGCAGCAATCGCTGCCATTGTCCGGCCAGAGGCGACCGAGGTCTCATTGTCCTCGAGCACGGCGGCGCCGTTCTCCTCGACAGACAAATCGTCATGATGCTTGATCAGCAGCCAGTTGGTTCGTTTGCCGCCGTCACGGTCGTTGCGCATGCGCACCAAGACGAAGCTGCCACGAAGACGTTCGCCCTCCAGGGAAAACTTGAAATCACCTCTGGCCAGAGCCTGTTGCGGGCTCTTGTTGCCCTCCGGCTCCCAATAGCCACGATCCCATAGCATCACCGTGCCGCCGCCATACTGGCCTTTGGGTATGGTTCCCTCGAAGTCTCCGTAGTCGAGAGGATGGTCCTCTACCTCGACAGCCAGCCGCTTGTCTTGCGGATCGAGAGATGGGCCCTTCGTTATTGCCCAGGATTTGAAGACCCCGTCCAGCTCGAGGCGAAGGTCGTAATGCAGACGCGTGGCATCGTGCTTCTGGATCACGAAGCGCCTCCGGTTTGATGCTCTCAGCTTGGCCTGGCCGCTCGGCTCCTGCGTCTTCTTGAAGTCTCGCTTCTGCTTGTAGGTCGAGAGCTTGTCGCTGGCCATTGTAGTTCCCTTACGAATTCGTCGTCCGCCTCTAAAGTAGAGGAGAGATCGGCGCGGATCGGATAGGACAGGCAGGATTTCAACTAGCGCTTGGTGGCGACGAAGCCTTGAGCAGCGTCGTGTCATCCCTGTCCGTTCCTGCTGCCCGGCCGGCGACCTCGCTATCAGAAGCGTGCAAAGGTTGATTTTGTTCCGCTACAGGCCGCACCTCGCGATCGAGGCTCGCTTTGTTCCCCGATCCGTTCGTATTGTAGTCCTCAAGGCATATTCGTGAGATACGGGCTTTTCACAACAGCTCCAGCCTCTCGAAGAGCGGCCTGTCGTCGTCCCGTCGCACGAAAGAGCGCGTTCTTCGTCCATGATGATGATCAACTGGCGGCCTCGACTTGAATGGGGAGTTATCGAGCTCGTAGACAGGCGACGCCCTGATTTCCAGGGGAACGAGAAGCGAGATGATCCTGCCTTTCGGTAACCGTGGATATCTCTGCCGCCCTTTTCTTGGCGGAAGAGGGCGGCGGATCTCATGGCGCTGGAGCGGCGTGAATGGCTGCCGCAGGTCGTTGATGAACCGACCAACAACGACCGGCAAGGTCGTCCTCCCGTTCCCTTGGCTGGCCACAATCTGCGCTCGCTTTTCTAAGCATCCCGCCAAGGCCGAAAAGTTCCGCGAATCTGGTCATTCCGAGTTGGGGTTGGGAACGGCACGGACCAGTGGACTGATCCACCACTGCTGCCCAACCCAAAAATGACCAAATGGTCGCGGCGGTTCAGAGATCCTGGAATAGTTCGAATGAATGGATGCCCAGGGGACGGCGCGGGCGAGGATGTGGCTACCACGCCAATCTTCAGAGTGGCAAATGCATGTTTCGCGGGTAGGCGAGTCAGGCACTAAAGACAGGCCCAGCGCCGCTTGGGCGATGCGTCGCTATCAGGGGCGCGCCAGGAACGGAATTAGTCCCATAGGAAATCGGGTCCGATCATCTGGTATGTGAGTTTCAGAGTTCCGTCAGGCTGTACGACGTAGCGTTCGAATACGCGATATCCAAATTCACCCAGGAAGGAATTCTTCACCACGGTTCCAGGTTTATAGCGGGAGTGGACAGCCTTGCCCCCGTAGGTAAGGCTCCCGGGGAGCGGTCGTATGCCAGCAGACGAGCTTGTCGTCGGCTGTGCAGCGCAGGCGCAAGGCTGATTATGATCGCTGCGATCCCGCCAGATAAGCGTATGTCTTTCAACATCGGTTACTCCCATCTCTCGTTTACACCGGCGATTGCCTTACAATTAACGACTCAAACGCGGCGATCGTCCGGTTTCGCATCGGCGAGCTGCCGTGACGGTCGTCGTCCCAGGCTGACGCCGCATGTGTTTCTACCACGCCGAACGGCACGGCTTGTCGATCGTCTCCTTCGCCCTCGTCCGGCACGAACAAGAAGCATGAGGATGAGTTCCCGTTACGATGCTTCGACTTTGGCTCCGCATGCTTCACCTCAAGTGCTGCCAGTCGCGGTACGCTCCACCACCGGCAGCGCGATCGCGCACACAAAGCGGTGAGGGCAGATCAACAAGTGGACCGCGTTCCTCGAAACGAATATGCCGAGCGGCCAGTACAACTTCACTGAGGCGGGGACTAGACGCCGCTGATCTGTTTATTTCCCAGGACCAGTGTCTCGAATTGCAAAGACAGCGTTCTCTCGTGGCGTCCGGTCCTCCCTCCACCATCCTGTCCCAGATCGGTTCTCGCCAATGAGCCCGCGTATCGTGCCTGCGCATCGGTGTCCATCCCCGAAGCTGACAAGCTGTTCGGCCTTGTCGCTCTTCAAGCTTGGCCCGCCAGCACTGTACGGAGCCGTACTGCATCCTTTTGAGGCACGGCGAGTTTCCTTCTCGTTGTCGGCCGCGAGCATCGATGGAAATGCTCGGCCCGAAAAACAGAAGCTGGATGGGCTGCCTAAAGCAGGGATGTGCGGATCGCCTCATTCAAGCGGCTTGGCTGGCAACGGATCAGCGCGCAAGACGAGGCAAAGATGCAAGCGGAGGATTACTAGAGAGCCGATTCTCGGGAACACCAGCCGCTCGTCCTATTGATCCTCTTGCCGGCATTGATTTTCAGGAGAGTGATGTGACGGACAATGACCCTTACGGATCAACAGAGAGGTCAACCGAATATGAAGCTCAAGGAAAGCGCGGGGGGCGAGCCGGGACAGCCCGCTCGCTCTGGGCAGTCGCAATCGCGGCCATTTTTGTGGGAGCCATGTTTGCTTGCGTTGCGTTGCTACAGGGTCAGCTAACCGACCCTGCGCCTGCAGGACCTTCTCAATCTGGGATCCCGATGGAGGGAGGAGGGGCTCAGAACTGAGGCTGGAAACCACATTGGACGGACGACGATCCCCTCAGACCTGGTTCGTTTCTGCGCGCAGTCGCCCCGATCGGCCCACCCGCACCTTGTTGTCTGCTGCAGCACGCTCGCTTTCTGGATTTGCGAGAGCTCTTGCTCGCCCGCCGTTCAGCTTTCGCGTGGCGAATAAACAAAGTCAACGAAAGATCGTCGGTTGGCGCGACCCTTCATCGGTCACTGCTTTCTTGGCGGGCAAGGGATTGGCCAGGTCATATTCGATTGAAGCTTCATCCCAATGATCGGCTTCGTGGCCAAAGGGCCGCCCCGCGTGTTCCCATAACTCGTATGCCCGTCTAGCGATCCAGTCGTCACGATCCTGGTTGACCAACGCCATCAACCCCTGTTCTTCTTTTTTATCTCGGGACTCCCGATCGGCAAGAGCTTCTCCTTCTCGTCAGGCCGCGAAGCCAATTCCTGTTGCTTGCTCGATTCCTCGATGGGGGGCACGAGGCTGGTATGCTCTTCCGGCTTGTCTCCGATCGATTTTGACTTGTTCACCGCGATCTCCACCAACTGTTTGTCGGGTGTTGAAATATCTTTTCCAAACTTCCAGAGCCTGCCCTTGGCGCACGCTCGAACGACCAATCGACGGACGCCTTGGGATCGCCTCTTGTGCGGCAACCAAGCTCGATTGTAGCGGTCGCGGTCTTCATACACGGCAAAACCTCATATTCTACCGAATAAATAAGCAACGATGAGGGCGCAGCCCACAGCGCCGAAAGGATGTCGCCTAATCCGGGCGCGGGCATCATCCACCAGGCCTTCGCTTCTTGCGCGCAGGACGCGGGCGGACGCGGAACCGATCTCGGCAACGCTCTCCCGCAGCCTGCTTACCTCGGCGCGGAGAGCTTCCAGTTCTTCGTCCGGCGATACGCTCGCCGACACCCGATCATGATCTCGTACGCTCGCAAGAGCAAGATCGACGAGGGGAGCGTCATCGTCGCGGGTAAGGTTGCCGGGGGGTGCGAATTGAAAAGGTTCAGCTTGGAACGGAACCTTCGGCGATCGTGGTTCAGATGGCGGGGAACTCTCTTCCGGGCCTTTTTCAGGTTTATCGACAGGTGTCGCACGCTGCTCGGTACCCTCCTGCTCCAAGTCAACGACCGCTGGAACTTTGACCATATGTGTCTCCTGGCTTGCTCGGTGACGGCGCAGTTGAAAAGCGCCGTCCCACCATCGTCATGAACACCCTTGACGATGCGGAGTTCCAAAGAAGCTGAAGAGCATAGAGATGGAACAGGCCGCGGGAGCGGCAAAGATGATGGTCACATCATCCACGGCACCGGCAAAAGGTATGGGTCGCAGCCGTCACGAAAGACAGCATGCTCAATCGAATTATCCGACACGATAACTGCTTTCAAGGAAGGTGTAGCGCTCTCGCGGGCGACCGTACGTTCTCGTACCGGAACCGGCCACCGCTCTTGTAGCTTCAATCTCTTGGCTGGATCCTGAATGAGCGAATGGTGTGGCGGAGATCTGGTCCTTTCTGCCGACCTTGATCGCGAAGGCATAACCGGTGGCGATATCACTCAAGACATGACGAGGGCATCATCATCAAGGTCGGGGCGCGCCCCCCGGCGAATGCAGGAGATCGGAAATGACGAAAGTCGCGCTGGTGACGGGAGCAGGATCGGGTATTGGCAAGGCGACAGCCGTTCTGCTGGCTTCTCGCGGATATAAGGTTGGCGTGCTTGGCCACACAGAGGCCGAAATCGCTGTCACCACGCGTGAAATCAGCGCACGCGGGGGTGAAGCCATATTGCTAAGGGCCGACATCTCCAACGAACAGGAGATGAGGAAGGCAATCGACGGTCTCGTCGCACAGGCCGGCAGGCTCGATGCTGTTGTCGCCAACGCCGGCATCAATGGCGTGTGGGCGCCGATCGATGATCTGACGCTCGAGGAATGGAACCGCACCATCGCGATCAACCTCACAGGCACCTTCCTGACGATCCACACGACGGTGCCTCACTTGAAGCGTGCGGGGGGTGGCGCAATCGTCGTCGTGTCCTCGATCAATGGAACGCGAACATTTACGACGCCCGGCGCAACGGCCTATACGGCGACCAAGGCAGGGCAGGTGGCGATGGTGCAGCAACTCGCACTTGAACTAGCCCGCCATCACATCAGGATCAACGCCGTCTGTCCCGGTGAAATCGAGACGAACATCGAAAGCAATACGGACCTTCGCAAGGAGGAGGAGATGGCGATACCGGTTGTCTGGCCCGAAGGACAAGTCCCGATTACAGGGGGAAGGCCCGGCAGAAGCAGGGATGTCGCCGCCGTGATCGCCTTTCTTGCGTCAGATGATGCCCGCCACATGACCGGTTCGCCGGTCTGGGTCGATGGCGGCCAGGCTTGCGATAAGTTAGGTGTCCTCGCTACGCGATTTCCGACCGCGGTTCGCGCTGCTTTGTTGACGGCTCAGCCCCGACAGGGCGCGACGGCAAAAAATGCCTTATTCCGAGGTTCATGCTCCACCCTTCACAGGAAGCACGCTGCGTGTACAAAAACCGGGTGTTATAGATCGCAGGCCTGAGCTTCGCGATCTAACGAATAGTGCCGATCAAGTAGCCCGGGAGGCCAAGAAAACGGCCACTGGTACGCGTCACGGCATCATGAGAGGCAATCGAAACCATCCGCATCAGCACGGCTGTGACGCATTGAACGGCCTTGGCCGTACCAAAGATGCGAGGCTGGCCACCCATGTGCCGACATCTAATAGTAACGCAACGAATGCCACCTATAGCGTCTGAACGTAAATTCGGCGCTCATCCCGCGCGGGGCATGGTTGTCCTTCTCGCTCCACGTCAAAAAAAACATCTCGCTTACCGGCAGACCCGCAGCCGTTCTTTCCAATAATGCCACCATCCACCATCGATGGTGCGAGGGCCATGACTTATGAACACGTTGCCTGCGGTCGCAGAGCCTTGTTCAAACTGCATTTTTGGCGCCAGCCAAGTGCTCACACAAGACACCAGATGAGGCGACATGCGGTATCGAGCAGGTATCCGTACCCCCGGCTATCGTTTCTGCCCTTGGCTGAACAGCAACATTTGCGGCTTTCTGGTAGATGGGCGTGTCAATAGCGACCGGAAGCACCGTACAGACACGAATATCAGGATGGTGCGCGAGCTCCTGGCGCAGGCCTGCCGAAAACCCGCAGATGGCAAATTTGCTGGCGACATAGGCGCTGAGATAGGGTTCCGCAAACATTGACAGCATCGAGCCGACATTGATGGGCGTGCCTTGGTTATTCTGCTTCTGAAACGTTTTGATCGCGGCGCGCGATCCATGGACGGTTCCCGTGAGGTTGACGTCGATGATCCGACGAAATATATCCGCCGGCAGTTCCGCGAAGGGTCAGAACGCCAAGACTGCCGCGCAATTTATCCACAAGTCAATCCTGCCGAACGCGGTGAGAGCAAGGGACGCGAGATCATCGACTTGTCTCTCGTCCGAGACATCTGTCGATAGGAACTCGACGCTCGCGCCCAGTTCGGTGCATACAGCGGCGACAGTTTCAAGTGTCGAACAATCGCGCGCCGCAAGGATCAGTCGATCCCCGCAAGCGGCAATGCGACGGCCGTCGCACGGCCTTTACTGCTGGATGCGCCGGTAATGACGATCACTCGGTGGTCTTCTGAGGTCGCGCTCATCTAACTCAAGGCCCCGAGAGGCTTGAGCTGATGCTGGCTGGCCCAAGCCCTTTGCACGCCTCGGCTACTAGCCATCCGGAGTGTTCGATGACGCCGATGTTGTCCACGAGATCCTTCTCATTTTGGAGCGAGATGTTGAGGAGCACAACAACAGGGTGGATCGCGCAGCAAGGCAGCCATGAGGGTCTGAGGTAAGACAGCTTCGCCGCACGATCCGCGCGTCGAACCTCGACTATCAGCAAAAGTTCCAATGCATTTGTGACCGCTCCGGTTAGTGCTCCCCCCGTGCAATCCTGCTTGTGTGATGAAGCAGGGACTCCGCGCTCTCCATATGCTCCCACCGGGCCTTGCGCCCGACGGGCCGTTGCTGTGCCGTCTCCGAACCGTCTGCGAGAACAATGGTCTGGTCGGCCTGCTACGTTCGGATTGGCAGTCGGCTCGGTCCTTGCGTGGGCGGTGTCCGGGCCGTTCGTCGGCTTCAGCGAAACGTGGCAGCTGGTCATTAATACGAGCACCACGATCGTCACCTTTCTCATGGTCTTCGTTCTTCAGAACTCACAGAACCGTGACGGGGAAGCCTTGCAGGCGAAGCTTGACGAGCTCATCCTCACCTCGCAGGCGCAGAACAAGTTCGTTGGCATTGAGAAGCTCGACGAGCAGCAGCTGCGGGAGATGAGCAAGAAGCTTGCCGAAAGGGCCGAGTGCGTCGGTGACGCCGCCGATGACAAGGCTGAAGAAAGCCGACGCAGTCAAACGCCCGCCTGACGGTCCCGTGGAAGGTTTCTCCCTGTTCACGCCCGGCCGCGCAAGACCTCTCAGAGCGACGACATTTCATTTCGCTCCGCGCCAATCGCCTGCCACCACCTCGTCAGCCGCGATTTCATGGCAGGCACGACGGAGGCCCTCCTCCCTCAGGTGACATCGTAAAAGCCGTCGCCGCCAACAAGCCGGGCGGTTCCTGACGGAAACACGAAGGCCCAGGTCGGAGACAAACCAAGACACCCTCGCGTAGCTGCCTTGATTGAAGCACTGTTAGAGCGGCGAACCAGTGCATCTTACGGTCGCCATTCCTGATCGTTGCGCCGGTCAAGTTCGCGGTCGAGATAATAGGCTGCACTGATCAGGGCCAAATGCGTGAACGCCTGCGGGAAATTGCCAAGCAGATCTCCGCGAACATCGAATTCCTCTGCGTAGAGTCCGAGATCATTGGCGTAATTGAGCACGGATTCAAACACGCGGCGGGCCTTCTTCAGGTCTCCGGCGCGCGCAAGGCATTCAGCATACCAGAAAGAGCAAGCTGAGAATGCGCCTTCCCTGCCTCTCAACCCATCTGCATTTTTGTAGCGATAAACCACGCCGTCATCGGCCAAGGTTTTTCCAATGGCATCAAGGGTCGCGAGCCAACGAGGATCCGTGGCGCTGACAAAACGCACCAGCGGCATCAGCAGCAGGGAAGCATCGAGACTGTCTCCACCCCTGGTTTGGACAAAGTGCCCTTTCTCCTCGTTCCAGAAGCCCGCCCAGATATCCTCGTATATATCGTTGCGGACATCGATCCACCTGCTGAATGGCGCGGCAAGAGATCGTTTGCTCGCAAGACGGATTGCGCGATCAACGGCAACCCAGCACATTAGCCGGGAATGGAGAAAGTGCTGCGGCTCGCGCCGCATTTCCCAGATGCCGGCGTCCGCGTCTTGCCAATGTTGGCAGACGTAGTCGATGACTTCGCGCACGCCTTTCCACCCATCGTGCGAGATAGCGTGGCCATATTTGTTGCTCAGGTAGATCGCATCCATCAACTCGCCATAAATATCGAGCTGGAACTGCTCTGCTGCCCCGTTGCCGATCCGCACAGGACGTGACCCGTCATAACCCGACAGGCTATCCAAGCTGATCTCGTCAGGCACTCGGCTGCCGTCGACGGCATACATGATGTCGAGTTTGCCACCGGCGCCACATTTCATGGCGCGCTTGCCGATCCAGGAATTAAAGGCTTCTGCCTCCTGCCTATAGCCGAGCCGCATTAAGGCATAGACGGTGAAGGAAGCATCGCGGATCCAGGTTGCGCGGTAGTCCCAGTTTCGAGTGCCGCCGGGCGCTTCCGGCAAGCCGAACGTTCCGGCAGCGACGATAGAGCCGTGACGCCGCGACGTCATCAATTTCAGCGACAGGGCGGATCTGGTGACCATCTCCCGCCAGCGGCCGCGATACGTGGATTTCGCTGCCCAATCCTGCCAAAAGGCGATGGTGGCATTTTCGAAGTCATCGATCTCCGGGATTGCGATTTGCTCGTCATCGATGCTCGAAAGAATGAAATCGGCCGTTTCACCGGCCACAAGCCTCCCGCTGGCACGGACGGCGGTAGCGTCGGCTGTGAGCGCCAAGTTCGCAGAGAGACGAAAACCTTGAGCTTGCGACGGCCGCCACAACGCGACGGTTTTGTCGACATCGGGCGTCACCAATTCGCGGGCGTAGTTGAAACGCGGTGCACATTGCATCGTAAAGAGAACTTCGCCACGTGTTGCCCGAAGCCGGCGCCCAACCGTCGTTGGTCTATCGCTGTCGCTGTCCCTTACCGCCATGAAATCGGTCAATTCGGCACTTGCATCCTTGCCCATCCACCGCGTGAGCAAGACGTTCGTATCCGGGAGATACTGCTGCGTGACCCGCGCGTCGTCGATTTCGGGGCGAAGCTCAAAGACGCCGCCGCGCTCAGGGTCGAGAAGGCCCGCAAAAATCGTAGGGCTATCGAAATTCGGCCAGCACATGAAATCGATTGCACCGTCCTTGGCAACCAACGCCATAGTGGCGAGATCGCCGATAACACCGTGATCCGAAATCGGCCTCGGCACAGTGGCCTCTCTAAGCGATTGCGGCGACAGCCGATCGGACTTTGTTCGCGGGTCCATGAGCGCTCCATGCAAACCACGAGAAAACGCATGATAGACCAAATGGGTCCCGGGATCGTGGCTGGATTCCGGATTTGAAAGAACGACCTGACCAAGCAGGCAGTCATAGAGTGACCACAGAGATTGGGTTAAGCTGAAATCAACCCTTGTTAGGCAGTGGGTTTCCAACTGTCACCGGACGGGCCGGGAACGCCGCTGAAGCGCGTTGTCCCGTCGACCGATTGCCGGCTGGTCACAAAACGGCGGCATCCATTCGGACCGTCGATGCTGAAAGCGATCTCTTCAATGACACCCACGCTGCCCGTTGATGGATTGGCCCAGGCCAGCGCAGTTGCGCCGACAGGACCACGTCCGACGGTATCTGCGATCACTGCTTGGTCGGTCACCGGCGCAACCAGCGGCACCCGTGCGAGCGGCGTCTCAAGAAGCTCAAATTGTGAACATGCTGCCAGAGCCGCGACACCCATGGCCGTGATGAAATACTTCGGATTCACCTGCTGAATAAACCGTTTCGCCTTCTGCATTGCATGTCACTATTCATGCCAGGGCTTGTGACTAACCGACGACAATAGTCGTCGGCAATCTTTGAAGATGACGATGACTTAACCAAGTTCCGGTGAGGGTGTCGAATGTCCATGACCCAATACCCACGCGATAGATCCGCAGAACGCCTGAACGAGAAGTAGCCAATGATTACCATATGTGGCTTGAAAAACGCGTTTCAGCCTAGTTGAGCTGGAAGTGCTTGGTGGGACCGCGCGGCCTCAGCGCGAACAGAGGAAAGGGCGAGAACAGGCCCGCCACGCGATCCCATCGTAATGACTTGCATACGATCAGTTTGTTCCGGAACGTCGATCGATTTCGCAACATGGTCGTCGATGAGGGCCCTGGGGTAAGATGTTGCCAGAGTGAATCGGTGAAGGTGGCCGATGGTCAAACGGGTGCGTGAGCACCAACGAGCAGTAACCACGCTTGATGGTCGATTTCGCAGAAGTCGGTGTGTGAGAAGGACTAAACCTTCTTCAGTGCAGCTGTTTATACGCTTGGCAGGCTGCTGCCGATTTTACCATGGAAGTGCGCCACGCGATGTACTTTTGTCGGCACTTTCCCTTTTCAGTTCATGAATGGTCGCCACAACCGAGGCCACGAACAATGTGGCAATCAGGGCGCTCAAGATTGTCAGCAGAACGAACATCCAGCCTCCTCTCCCCAACACTCTAATGGCTGCTGCGCGTAATTGTTCCCCTGCGCGTTTCCGCCTGTCGGTCGCCTTAATGATCGCTGGGAGTGGCGAGCAGCCTGAACCTGATTGTCACGTCGCGCGCAGTGATCTGCGTACGGTAGCGAACAGTTCCCCGAGCCTGGGGAACATCGATGCCCCTCGACCATTGGTGCTGGGAAACATCGCAGAGAGGAAGCAACATGGTCACGATGGTCGGCGAGGGATCCAGTATCGAAGAGCTGGTAGCGGATCTGATCTTTCTTGAGCACGACGCGATCGCCGCCTACGAGTCCTGCATGGATCGGCTCGACAACAAGGAGCTCAGCGCACAACTCGCAATCTTCAAACAGGACCATCTACAACACCTTAAGGTGCTTACCGCGATGGCCCGCGAATTGGGTTTGCAGGCGCCGCCCGGAGGCGATTTGAAGAAGGTGCTGACGACTGGCAAGATCGCTCTAGCGGAAATTATGGGCGATGCCGCCATCCTTAAGGCGATGAAAACGAACGAGGACGATACCGTCACGGCGTATGAGCGTGCAATCCGGCACGAGGATGCCATCCCGGCCACGAAGGCGTTTTTCATGAGTGCACACTTGGATGAGGAACGTCATAGGGCATGGATGAGCACGACGGCGGACAGACTATCTTGACTGGCCCATTTTTGAACTACGCCCTTATCGAGCTCGAGCACGGCGACCTGATCGACCGCGGTCGCCTAGTTGCGGGACGCACGGGCAGAATGGCTGCGAGCATCATGTAGGGGTTGCCTTTGCCATGGGAGCCGAGCCTGGCCCCACCCGTGCGCTGCGTGAGCAGGATAGACGGCTTGCCCGGTTTGAGTGTTTCGTGCTCTGGTTCAGCGGCAGAAAAACAGTTCGGCCGCTGCCACTACCGAGCAATGTATCTATCGCGACACCAACAGGGATGAACGACATCGTCTTCGTTTGACGTCCCAAGGCTGTTTGCTGCTAGCGATCCTAGGACGCCGTCTTCAAACCCTGCTAAGGCAAGTCGAGTCAAGGATGAAGGCATCGGCCCTTGAGCGTCCTGATGGGTTATGATCTCAACGAGGAGGACCTCCGGGATGGTCGCAACATTGAAAGTTCGGACGTAATTTGTCCCAGACGCACATTTTGTCCTCTATAAAACGCGATGACAGGATTGTCTTTGAAGAAATCGATGACCGCTCCGGGCAGGCGGCTGATAATGCCAACACTCAGGTCAATGCGACACTCGTCAATTTCGGCAAGCCCGCTCCAACGCCAGGCCCCGAACTGGTAAAAAGGTCAGGTCTTTCCCGGGGATCGCTATGGGCGGCTTAAATGCCACAGATTAACGCCAGCTTGCATTCTCCAACTGGAGGCGCTTGCGCTGGATCGCCCCCCTTCGCTCTCGATACGTTCAACGGGTGCGAACTGGACGAGTGGATCGAAGCACTTAGCAAACGTTACTCAAACTAAGGTTCCTGGGTCACCCAATGTCGTTGTCAAAGAAATTCATCTTCGTTCCACTCAAGCGGAACCGGCTGGATTGGTCCCGGGAGAAATTCTACAGGCTTCCACCGGCATGTCCGCCGAGAGGGTTGCATCGGCGATGTCTGCAAGGTCGGTCGGAGTGGGAGCCTATTCGATCACGGCAACGTTGCGTTGGTTAAGGTCAACGGTGAACGATAACCTGTGTCCCCGGCTGCACCATATCGTAAAGTTCCTCTACGTCTTGGCGATACATTCGAAAGCAACCGCTCGACGCATTGGTCCCAATGGACGAGGGGTCGTTGGTTCCGTGGATGCGTAGCAGCCCATCGGCAAGATATATCGCCCGTGTGCCAAGAGGATTGTTCGGGCCAGGTTTGACGACGGCAGGCAGCCTTGGATTCTTCTGACGCATGCTCGCAGTCGGTCGCCACTCCGGATGTTCTTTCTTCGAGATTACCCGGGTCACTCCGTACCATTGTTTGCCTTCACGACCCACGGCGATGGGATAGACGTACTGCTCTCCCCACGGCGTGGTGTAATAGAGAGCGTGTTCCCCTGTAACGATCGCGATCGATCCTGCCGATCTGGTAATGGGCGCCCGGTGTGGTGGCGGGTTTCGGTAGCGGGGACGTGGCTCGTATATCGGCGGCGGTGGGTAGGGGCTGTACGGCTCGTCGTAACCGTAGCCGCCATAGTCATCATATCCGTCGTAAGGCGCATACACCTGAGCGTCAGACTGAACGACGCTCAGCAAGAGAGTAGCGATCAGAATAGCAAGGAGCCTCATAATTCTCATCCACTTGTCAAACAAGCGTTAATAGGACGAGCTCTGTGGCGGGACTATGTCAGCGCCTTGCAGCCTTCTGGGCCGTTGCCGGGCGACAAGATTGACATGAATCGGTCAGCTACGCCTGGTCAGGTCACGTCACGTTGGTGGGATAGGATCAACAGGCGGCGAGGCGCGCGGAGGCTCTGCCAGAGGGAGCGGTCTGGCGCGGCTGGCCCATTTGGCGCCTTCGTTCCTCTGATTTCGCGACGACCTTAGTACAAAAAGCCGGTGGGACGTTTGACCGACGCTTTGTCGACGCTCACCGCCCCTGGTCGGCCAGATTGACGCTGACACTCGCGGATGTGTGCTCATGGTCGGGTGAGGAGATAAGGGTCGTCGAGCATGATCGCGTCCGGGTCTGCGATGGCGATTTCCTTCAACCCCTCCGCATCGACCAGGCCGACGGGGTAGCGCGGATATTCCGGCAAGGGCACATCACGCGGCTGCCCCACCATGACCGCAAGCCGCATGCCGGCGCCTCTGATCGAAGCCGCACGTCCCCGAGCAGCTCGCCCTGCCACAGACGAAACCAATTGGCGCCCGCCTGCGCGGCGCGTTGGTGCAGCTCCGGATCGCTTGCAAGCGCGAGTATCGCAATGTCGGCTGCGATGTCTCGGGCTGCTTCGATAAGAGCGATGTCACGAAGTCCAAGAAGAGTGCGCCCAGTCGCGTCGGCGCGAGAGATTTCAGCGAGGATTAAAGGCAGATACGTCCTGTCCATCAGCTTCACATCCAGCAACAATCCAAGTGGCGCGGAAGAAGCTATCGCCTCCGCCAATGTCATGATCGCCGGAACGAGGGATTTTAGCGTGCGGAGATCGAGCTCGGCCACACTTCGTCGATCGCCACAGAGCCGTTGCAGGTCAGCGTCGTGAAAGTTCACGAGGATTCCGTCTCGGGTGATGCGGACATCGGTTTCGATCGCATCGGCTTTTGCCTTCGCGGCGGCGCGAAAAGCTGCCTTGCTGTTTTCCTGCGCCAGCAGGGCGCCGCCCCGATGCGCGATCACAAGGGGCTTCTTGGAGACGCCGAGCCAACGATTGACTGCCATTGCAAAACTACCCTTGTCAAAATCTCGTGGCCTCTGTCACGTCGCGCCAACCACTCGTGGCAGTTATTGCCGCGGTGTTAAGACGATGGGAGGTGCGCGTCTGTTGACATGCCCGAAACACCCGCCGTGAACTCGATATTCTGCGCAAGTGTTTCTTCAATCTCGTGAATGGTCGGCCGCGCACGTGAGGGAAAGCCGGGTATTGACGATGCGTTAACCGCGCCGGCCTCGGTAAGTTTGTCTTTCAGACAGCTGGTATGGGGAGGAATTGCCGTTTCGGGGCATCGAGATTATTCGTCCGCTATCGTACTGCCCCGGATCCACGGCTTGTGGTATGAGGTCGGACCTTCCATCTAAGGCTTGCCACCCCACATCACGCGAACCTCCGCAGCGGCATCCGCCGGCCTCTGCGGTGACGGTCTGCGCGGGGTGAGAGGGCCGCTCCCTTCCTCGAGGTCGAGCGCCCTCGGAAAATTTCGAGACGCTCGAGGTCCGGCAACGATGGTGGTGTCTTGTACTAAAGCCATCCTATGCCGCGCAGGTGCGAGGAGGTGAACTCCTCTCTTCCCTTTCCTTCGGGATATCGCCCTAGAGGCGGTCTATATGCGTTGCTCTGAGGACGATCTCCTGTTGGCGAAAGCGAAGTTCCAAATCCTTGCGGTATGAATGCCACCACGCGTGATCGATGTCGCTTGTCATGAACTCAACGACAACGATATGGTCGCGTTCAAGGTAGCCATCATTCTCCCAGATGCCTTCAGCCGGGGCGTTAACATGGAGCGTCGCTCCACCAAACCTCTCGGTAAGTTCGTCGCGCACCGTCTGAAGATTTGTGCGGCTTCGACGCGAGCGTATGATGGGCAGCAGGATCTCGATCAAATAGGGCATGATTTCCCAACCACGACGCAAGCCCGTGGTTCCCGGCCGCTGGCACCTGAAACCTCAAGGACGAAGCCAACGCTGGCGCGGGCAAATGCCGTCTGGGCAGGCGAGGGAAGAGCAGGGTTTCGTTTTTTGGTCTTGGCGCTGAACGCTTGAGCAGGCGGTGGGCAACGGACAGTTATCCCCGTCGACAACATGTCCCCGATGGACTTGATGTTACGGCGAGGATCAACGGCTTTGCTGAAGAACCGGCTTTCCGCGGTGACCAGCCCTACGCCTCAATCCGGAGACTAAGTGATGCTCAGCGGTGGCCAACTGCAACGACGGGGCCCCGTGTCCTCTTGGCTTCGGATCAGGGGCCGACGCGGATCAGGTTCGGAATAGCCGCGACGATCGGTTGACCGGCATCGAGACATCCAGAACTTGATCGCAAGGTTGCGTCAGACGCTCCAACGGGTTTCCTGTAACTCTCTCAGCAAATTAACGTTGTTTTAACTATGTGACATACGCCGCTCGTATCCTCGTGTATAAAGTTACTTTCAATACATGGGTGAAGGCATGGCAGCGAATAAAAATTCGGCCTTTGCGCCGGTCGGATTGAAGTTCCGCGACGAGCGACCCTTCGTTGTCCTTCGCACACTGGCCGATGTGGCGCGTATTCTCATGCAGGGCTGGCCCCTGGACGACGGCGAGGACTATGTTGTCGCCGTCAAAGCCTGCGCCGATGCTCTTATCGGCGCAACGAGCCCGGAGGAACTGAGACAGGCGCTGCTTCTAGCGGCCAAGGAAGCCGATATCTCCGCGTTCGCTCTGGTCCACGACAGAAATCTGGAAGAAGCCTTTTCCGGCGACCGTCTTAGTGTGCAAGGCTGATAGCCCTTTCGGCTATCGCCGCTTTATCGAGTTGTTGACACTTGCCCGGACGTAGAACAAATAGGAAACAAGATGACCGAAGGAGGCCGCGATCCTCAACAAAACCCAACAGCGCGCCAAGAGAAAGACGGCGTTTGACGCATAGTGGGAGCTTCAACCCCTCAAGCGTCGCCAAAATAATGATGTCGATTTCGCGCGGCGCTGCTTTCGCGTCGGACATCAGGTTGGCGCCCGCCCGCCAAAAACGAAATACACGTTCAAGATCCGCAAATTTCTGGTGTCAATCTGGGCGTCGACCATGAGGGAAGCGCGCAAGGCTGCTCAGATCGAACTGAATTTTCGGGTCGCCGCGGGCGGAGGAATACCGCCAAGGGCTGGCTGGAAGCACACCGCGGTGAAGGCCGGCGATGCCTGAGATTCATCCGCTCAAAAGGCTACGGTCTTGGATGGTAAGAGCTGCGGCCGCCCAGGGACAAATCATTGTCGTCACCTGCGACTTCTGCCGGGTCACTTACAATTACCTACCAGGTGATCTTGAGACGCTGTGTGGAAACCTGTCCCTCGACCGGCTGCTCGGCAGGTTCAAATGCGAAGGCTGCGGCAAGAAGATCCATCTGCGAATGACCCTTCACATCCCGCATGGCAGCGAATTCGGCTCCATGAAGATCCGGCGCCTGACGCGCGTGCGCACTCTCATTGTCCCGGTATGGTCGGAAGACGTCCTGCGTTAGCGCCTGCCTTTGGAACTCAAGTCGGCGCAAGCTTCTAGATCCGATCAGTTTGGCGCGATCGCGCTCAAACGATCGTCGCCTGCCGTGCTCCCCCGAGCCGAGAAATGTCGGAGTTTCCGCATCGTATCGATCCCACTAATCCACGACTCTCGAAGGGCTTAGGAGGCCAGGAACACTGACTGCCATCACGTAGGCGAACTGCCTGCCAGCGTCCGCGTCGCGTCAGCAATCTCAGTGAAAAAGACCTTGGCGAGCCGACTTCTCCACCAGCGCCTCGGCGGTCCCGATCAAACGACCAGCCCTTCCTAAAACAAGCGCGCCTTGATCGCCGAACGCGATCTCTTGCGATATCGCTTCGATGGTGTGCGCCACGTCGCCAAGCTTCTCCGCCAGCTCAGGCAGCTCGGCGCGTTGGGCCTGACGTGCGAGGCGATGAAGACATTCGACATATCTGGAGGCCACCATCATACGTGCGCCTATCTGGCAGGCGCCTTCGGAACTGGCTGCCAGCCTACCTTTGTGCCTTGCGGTCATCACGGCCTCCATGGATGTTTGCGGCTGACATGAGCCGCGCCGGCCTGGCCGCACATACGGTCGTCTAAAGCCATCAGCGCGTCGAGGATATCCTGGCAGCGGATAGGCTCTCTGACGCCCGGTGGCTGCCGAAGGTCGGGCCGCGAATCCACCGCGAAGAGATCTGACGCCCAGGACGCCAGAATGGCTCGCTTCTCGCTCTTATCAAGAGCTGTGGCGAGCACGTCACGCGGGTGGTCGTAGCGCTGCTGCGTGTTGAGGCGGCGCGCAGATACCGCGTCGCATGTTGATGCTTTTCGAGATCTGTTCCTTTCGATTGGCATATTTTTGCCTCCTAAAAACCTTCAGCAGGGGAGTGAAAATCTCCAGGTGCAAATGAGATTGTTGCACCTATTTCTCCGTTCAAGAGGGTCAAGTCAGCCAGCAGAAATTTTTTCGGCCAGCGGTCTTGAATCAGAAAATCGGGCAAACCAGATCAATTTGCGTTGGCCGCCTGATGAGGGGTCGACAGGGCGGAGCCGACGGAATCGGCTCCTTTGTTCCAACTCGCTTTACGGAGGTTTTGGTCATGAGAAACGAATTCGACTTCGCACCCTTGTTCCGGTCCAGCATCGGCTTCGACCGGGTCTTCAATCTTCTGGCAAACTCCCAGCGTTTGCAGTCCATCGAAACCTGGCCGCCTTACGATATCGTCAAGAGCGGTGAGGACAGCTATCGCATTCAGATGGCGGTCGCGGGCTTCGGAACGGAAGATCTCGATATCATGCAGGAGCGTAATGTCTTGGTCGTGAAAGCCCAGAAGGCGGAGGAAGCTGATCAAGGCGAATATCTTCACCGCGGCATCGCCGGACGTGCCTTCGATCGTCGGTTCGAACTTGCCGATCACGTGCGCGTGGAAAGCGCTGGCCTCAAGAACGGCCTGCTTACCATCGAGCTGAAGCGGGAGGTTCCAGAAGCTATGAAGCCGCGAAAGATCGCGATCGGAGGCGGTGAAAATACGCAGGCGCCCCTCCAGATCGAGGGTGAAAAGAACGCAGCATGATATTAGAAGGGGCGCATCGAGGCGCCCCTTCTTCCCGAGGCTCCTCAAATGTTTGTGGGCAATACAGTGTAGATCCCAATGCGCTGCAATTGCCGTGCGAGTCCCTAAACGGGCATGATTTCGGCCTTGGCGCGCGGATTAAAGAGAAATCTTGCGATAGATCGATCCACATCTTCAACCTTAGCTCGGCTGGACCATGCTTGTGGGGATATTGATCGGATAATGGTCTCAAGCGGGAGCTGCGCAACGCAATCGTATTACTGGCGTGTCACGGGGCTGCGCAAACCAAAGTCGATAATATCATCGGCCGGGTCACGGACCGTTACTGCCTTGGCGCCGGTTTCGCGGGCAAGATCTGCCAGGCTTTCCGGGCCTCGTCAATTTGAAACGGAGACCGTGTGGTCCGTGCCAGCCGACGGGTGAGAGAAGCGCCAATGTGACCGCCACCGATTATTCCAATCTTTATGACTTATCCTTCATCGCGGCGAGCCTACCGAGGTTTTGCCTATGAAGTTGGGGCCGGACGATCATCCAAACAAGCCTAGCGACTGTCATTCTGTCGGATCAGGGAGGAGAACGGTGCGGGGTGGCGCCGGCTGGTGCATCACGTCGGCTTTACTCCTGCTCCCGTCGTCACAGCTCTTCCATCTGGAGTTTCTCGATCTCCGGTTTCATGGGACCCGGTTTCTCGGCAGTGTTCTGTTTTGTCGTCGAGACTCTCACCGCAGTGCGTCGTCCTCTCGATCCGACTCATTACTGTGGACTCGGTTTATCGTCATATAGCAGGTGCTGGCGCTGCCGGACGCACACTGCTTGAGGAAAAGGTGCAGGGCGTTCGGCCCGTTTTCGGGGAGGGGTCCTCTGTTGCTCAAAGGGCGAAAACCGAGTCCGTCGGTACCCGATGACGCGAAGTCGACATACGTCCACGAGCTCGTCGCGAAAATGCAGATCTTTCAAGATCCACTATACCTGGCTGTGGCTCAAGGGGACGGCTCGCGGCAACTTCCGGCCGCGAAAGCTTCCGAAATACCGGGCTTGCTAATGGCTGATCGCCCCGGACCGTCCGAACCGCACACCAATGCGGCAAGCGATACGATGACCAGAAAGCCACTGACGACCAGAAGCACAGGGCTCGGGATCTTCCTGACATCTGGTTCTGGCGGTGGCGGGCCAGGGCGGAACTCCCTGATCACAGCGACGATGAAGCAGAAGGCGCTGAACAGGACGAGAATAGTGCCCGTCGTCACTATGAGAAATTCCGGTACGACCTTGGCGAGAAGGGCTTTTGCACCAATTCCACTGGCGAGCGCCGTCAGTCCCGTTCTCATCCAGGCTGCATATGTTCGCTCCGCAGCGTAGACCGTACGATCTGCCGCAAGCACGGTACGCCTGTCTGGACCCTCAGTGTCTTCTTCGCTCATGGCTCCGGCGGAGCCTCTATCCAAGAGCTACTTGCGACGCGGTTCGCCTTACGTCCCCCGGTCGATGGCGGGCTGTTCGCGACGCGGCAGCGAGGAAATGATCGAGATCGACGCGATTGGCGCCGAAGCGGGCGATGTAACGGACAGCCTGCTCCCGGCTTATCTGATACTTCTCAGCAAGCTCCTCGGCCGCATATTCATTTTCATTCATAGCGCTTCTCCTTCGTTGAGAAACTTCCTCCCGGTTGAATGGGTTCCCTGGAACAGCGCCTTCCCGGCACGTTTCGTTATCAACCTGTGGGCAAAGCCTCCCCTAGAGGGAACACAAAGGCGCCATGTTTGTTTCCAAGCGACAGCCATCATCGGAATTCTCACGCATGACAATCAACGCAAACTCCGCGCAGCTCCCGTCCCGGAAGCTGCCGGTAATGACGGCCTGGCTTCTCATCGGCTGGTCTCTTCCGGCCTGTGCAGCCGAAGGCCAGTCTTCAGGTCCCTCAGAAGCTCTCTTTCTTGTCCAGATCATCGTCCTGGTCGTCGTCGGTAGATTGTTCGGCGAGGCGATGGTGCGCATCGGTCAGCCTTCGATCATGGGACAGATCATCGGTGGTATCCTGCTCGGCCCCTCGGTATTCGGCATTCTGCTCCCCGGCGCCCAGTCGGCAATCTTTCCTGAGATCGACACGCAAAAGGCCATGACCGATGCGGTGGCACAGCTCGGCATTCTGTTTCTCCTCCTGCTCGCCGGCATGGAGACCGACCTTTCGCTGGCGCTCCGGCTGCGCCGTGCGGCAGCCGGCGTTTCGCTGACAGGCATCGTCGTGCCGTTCACGCTTGGCTTCGGCCTCGGCGAACTCCTGCCTGCAAGCTTGTTGCCCGACCCGGACGCAAGACTTGTCACATCGCTTTTCCTTGGTACGGCGTTATCGATCTCCTCGGTCAAGATCGTCGCGACCGTCGTTCGAGAGATGGACTTCATGCGCCGCAATGTCGGTCAGCTGATTGTCGCCTCCGCCATCATTGACGACACAATCGGTTGGGTGATCATCGCCGTGACCTTCAGCCTTGCGAAAGAAGGTGCCGTCGATCTCGCCACGTTGGCCAAGGGCGTCATCGGCACGATCCTGTTCATGGCCTTCTCCTTCACCATTGGCCGACGCGTGGTCTTCGAGATTATCCGCTGGACCAATGACAGGTTCAAAAGTGATCTTCCTGTCTTGAGCGCAATTATCGCAATCATGGGGGCAATGGCGATCGTCACCGACGCCATCGGGGTCCACACGGTGCTCGGCGCTTTCGTCGCGGGCATTTTGGTCGGCCAGTCGCCCATTCTGACCCGTCAGATCGAGGGGCAGCTCAGGGCACTGACAACGGCTCTCTTCATGCCGGTCTTTTTTGGCCTCACTGGCCTCCACACCGATCTCAGTGTTCTTACCGATCCATCGATAATGGTTCTGGCGGTCGGGCTGATTGTGATCGCGAGCCTCGGAAAATTTGGAGGCGCCTTTGTCGGGGCCAAATTCGGAGGCTTTTCCAATGCCGAGGCTGTCGCGCTAGGATGTGGCATGAATGCTCGGGGTTCCACCGAAGTCATCGTCGCGTCGATTGGACTTTCCGTCGGTGTGCTCGACGAGCGGCTTTTTTCCGTGATCGTCGCGATGGCAGTGGTAACGACGATGGCTATGCCGCCAACGCTGCGCTGGGCGCTCGCGCGCCTTCCTATGCGCGAGGAAGAAAAGGAGCGCCTCGAACTCGAAGCGTTCGAAGAGCGAAGCTTTGTATCGCAATTCGAGCGGATCCTGCTTGCAACCGACCACTCCGCAAGCGGCGATCTGGCGGCACGCATATGCGGGTATTTCGCGGCGCTGCGCAAAATGCCGGTGACGGTTCTCGATATCGGGGAGGAGGAGGAGACTGCGGCCGATTTACAGGAACGGGAACGAGCAGCCACTCCGCGTGCGCAGCAGATCAGCGAGCGCGTGAAGGAAACCGCCGAGACGGCTGTCGAGACGCAGGATAAGGGTGCAGAACTGGGTCAGGACGACCCAATCCATGTCTCTGTCCGCGACAGGGACGGCAAGCTGGCAGACGTTCTCGCCGACAGTGCCGACAAGGGGCATGACATCATGTTTGTCGGCATCCAGCCAACGAGCGGCGAAAGCGCCCAATATAGTGAAAAACTGTCGGCGATGATTGATGCCTTCAGCGGCACGACGGTGATCGTCACGTCGCGCGGCATGATCGCAAGAGAGGATCGAAACTTGCGCATTCTCGTGCCGATCAGCGGCACCGAACGCTCCCTCCGTGCTGCGGAATTCGCGCTCGTCATCGCAAAAGCCACGGGCGCCGCGACAACTGCGGTTTATTTCCGCGACCCGAAGGAAGCCGCCTCGCCCTCCCGTGTCAGTGACCTCGGCAATGCCCACAGGGCCGCTTTCCAGCAGCTGGATCGGATTGCGTCCTTCTATGAGGTCGAGGTAGAGAAGGTTGCCCCACAGGCTTCCGTACCGGAACTCGCCATTCTCAGGCACGCCCGCAGCGGACGTTTCGACCTCATCATTCTCGGCGTGAGCCGTCGTGCAGGCAAGGAGGTTTCCTACGGATCTGTTGCTGATACGCTGGCCGGAACGGCCGATCGCTCATTCGTCTTCGTCGAAACATAAGTCCACCGGTTGGGCTAATCGGTTCTTGAGGCCCTGGGCTTCCGGCAGGAGCATCAACGAGCGACCCAGGAGACCGTGATCTTCCGCATTCTGCGTGCGCATCTTTAACTCGGCCGCGAGATCTAAGGTGCCCGACAATGCGAGATTTCGAGGATCGTCTCGGTCGCCTAGGACCGGGTGAATCCCGTGGCAGGACCAGGTTCGGGCGATAGCGACGAAAATTTTAGTGAGAAACGTGCCGAAATGTCCGTGGACTAGGCATTCGCGACGAAGCAACGGGCGTGTGGTGGAGAGTTGATGACCGCATTACCCTTGCGGCGGGAGCATAGTCTAAGACCAGTGGTCCAACCAACTCGTCGTGCTTTATGTGACGCATCGCGTCATCGCGATCGAGGGCGCCCAAGAACCCGCAGGCGTGTCGACGGCTGGCCAGCGACGATCAATATCACCGTGAGGGGCGTCGCGAAGAACGCGGGCCGTCCGCCAATCGGGAGCCTTTGAGTTCATGTCTGCCGCCTTCCGTCACGACGAGAACAGGCGTGCCGGACAGGCTAATTTCCTTCACCATGGTGTCCGCTTCCAGCCGAGCGATGAGCGAGGCCGAGAGGCGCTTGTCGCCGACGATCCAGCCCTTGCCGACGCGCCGCTGTCGGCGATATCTCGCAATCGCCCTAAGAGCGTCAAGTTTCGCTCTGGACAAGGACTTCGGTACGTTGTTGTGCATGGACCGTCCATTTCTGCTGACAGTAAGCTTGTAAATTGGTGATTGGAGATCGGTTCCACCAGAGGCGACACGTGACGCCTAAATGTCGCGCCCGGCAATGATGATCGGTTTTGGCAACGCAGAATATTCCGTCTGCCCCTCTTTTCGTCCCGATCTTCCGGGATGCGCCCCCCGTCGAACCACCCAGGCTGGCGAGATGACAGCTTGCTTGCACACAGCAGGTGAGCCTCGCAGCCCCATTCTGCTCGTCGGGACCTCTGACTGGAGCGTCCAAGTGCGGACCGTTTCAAGCAACAATGATTGCCCTGGATTGTTGAAATCCCGTTGGCGCGGACCATCTTCCTCGCTCAACCCCGCGCCATCAGCTCAAACGGCTGGCGACCCGCGCGGGCCTTGGCCGGATCCTAAAATGTTTTGGATTACGATATTGTCAGCATTCGCAGGCGCCTGGGCCTGCAGAAAGTACATCGCCCGGCTATTCACCAATCCGCGTGCTTGGGCAAAGGCGGACCTGAAGCGGCAGGCCAGGAAAGCCGGCGCCCGCACCGAAAACATTCCCGAGGCGGCTTGGGACGAGCTGACCAGTCGGCTTATCGTGATCTCTCGAAGCAGGGCTTGGGAGCCGATGAGCCTTTTTGACTTTGGCTGGCGGGGCACTCTGCTAGAGCTGTGTGCCGGCGCGGCGAGAGAGCTTGAGGAGGTTCTGCGGACGCAGGAAGGGCGGTCCAAGAGCGATCCTGTTTTCCAGATACTTCTGCGCCACAATGTGATCAATCGGAAAAGTGTAGTTCTAGAACTCGAGCCATATCGGACCGGGCTGCAGGGCAAGAGGCGGGCGAACCACCGATAGCGTGTAAGTGTTCGCTGCTGCCCGAAATTGTTCTTTTGCCACGCGCAGGCCTTGTGGCGCGCTCAACTGCCGTGCCAGCATATGCTGAAGTCGCTTGCCGAAAATTATCGGATCGGAAAGAGGAGCAGCCGATGAAATACCGGCCGCTCCCTCGTCTCCGGGCGTCGCGCCGCCGATGCGTGGGTGAAGGCCACCATAAGCTGGCAGCGCGGCTGGATCAATTTAACGAGGGCAGAAAAGAAGACGCGAGAGCTGGGCTTCAAACGTTCTCGTTCGACCGATCTGGGTTTATTTTCAAGGGATTGAGCTGTGGACAAGCTGGGGAAAACCTGTGCTCTCAGTTGTGTTTGACTAAGGCCGTTCGCTTTCTGTTTCAAGGCGCCCACCGATCCATGGCCAGACCATGTTGTCAATCCGGCTTAATCTTGCTGGTGACGGTCGCTATGGCCTCCGCTGACGCCAATCGACGCCGACTTCGCCTCCAATTCCACGGCCTCCGATCCGCTCTTCGCGATACAACGGCGACGCCTCCATCCAGCAAGGCTTGATCTTCCCCATGATGCTCGATCGCATTTTCGAGGCCGCTGCGTGTCAGCCGGACATCAGGGTTCCATTGCGATCCTCGCCGATTGTGCTTGTTCATATTTAACCTTCCTTCCATCTCAAGCGCGCCTGCTGAGCCTCGCCCGTTCGACCTGGCACGCGCCATCGCTTCGATTTCGACCTTCAGCTTGCTCTTGCGCCGCCTTGATCCGCCCCAGCATCGAGAAGGACAGACCGCTCATGGCGCTCGTCGAATCCGGCGGGCGGTCGATGAACCCGCCTATGGCGCGCCCTTGTCGTCGGTCCTTCTGTGTGACGTGACCAACCTCGGGCCGAAGGAGGAGTTCCTGGCTTGGCGAGAATCTTGCCTGGACGGCACTGAGGTTGCCCATTGCAACTTCTGCGATCCCTTGCTGGGCGTTTTGAGGTCCGTTGCGGAACAACTGCGGTGCGGCAAGATTTCGAAAGTCCCAGGAGAAAAAAGGACAGAGAAATGGCCAACAACCAATTCGACATGCGAAACCCGCTCGACCAGTATCCACAACCGGAGTTTCCCCAGCAGCCGCAGCCGGTTCCCGGTCTGGCAAGCAAGATGCAGCCTGTTCCCGACCACGGCGAGACGTCCTATAAGGGCAGCGGTCGGCTTGCGGGGCGCAAGGCTCTGGTCACTGGAGGCGACTCCGGCATTGGTCGGGCTGCCGCCATCGCTTTTGCCCGCGAAGGCGCCGACGTCGTGATTAACTACCTGCCGCAAGAACAGAGCGACGCCGACGAGGTCATCAGTTTGATCGAAGCTGAGGGTCGCAGAGCGATCATTGATCGTCGGATCGAGCTAAGCGATGAGGAATGGCGGCGCTGGGCCAATGAACTGACCTATGACGGGCCGTTCAAGGGCGACCTGGTGCGGTGTGCCTTGTCCTTGAAATTTTTGGTTTATTCAAAGACCGGGACAATTGCCGCGGCCGCCACATCAGGTGTTCCCGAGCGGATCGGCGGCGACAAGAACTACGACTATCGTTACGCCTGGGTCCGTGACGCAGCCTACACGATCAAGGCACTGCTTCGGGCAGGCGCCCTCCAGGAGCCGATGGGCGCATTCGGCTGGTTGGTGCGAACGATTGCCGGCGACGGTCCAGAACCGAAGGTCGTCTACACTTTGTCCGGTGGCGAGGTACCGCGGGAGCGTATGGTCAACGTTCCCGGCTACAAGGGTTCGACTCCCGTGCGGATCGGTAACCGTGCCCGTGCGCAGACGCAGCTCAGCTGCTATGGAGACGTGCTCGAAACGGCGGCACTTTTTGCGCGGTCAGGTCACGTCCTCGATCCTCAGGCCGCGCGCCTCCTCGAAAACCTTGCCGAGCAGTGCGTCCGCCGCTGGCGTAAAAAGGATTGTGGCATCTGGGAACTTCAAGACAAGCAGCACTACACTTTCTCCAAGATCGGCTGCTGGCTTGCGCTGACGAATGCGGCTGATCTTACGAAGGAAGGCCATATCGGCGGCGATGCAAACCGTTGGCTCTCCGAGAGCCGCCGCATTCGCAACTGGATCGACAGCCATTGCTGGTCGCAGGAGAAACAGGCCTATACATTCTATGCCGGCAGCGACAGGCTCGACGCGGCGCTGCTGCTGACGACCCGGTTCGGCTTTGAACATGATGATCGGCTGAAACGGACCCGTGATGCCATCGAGCGCGAACTGGCGGTCGGCCCGCTCGTCTACCGCTACAATGGGGTCGACAAGGAGGAAGGTGCATTTGTTGCCTGCTCCTGCTGGCTCGTCGAAGCTTATGCCTTCCTGGGCGAGGTCGATCTGGCCGAGGCGATGCTGAAGACCCTGCTGGAGCGGCTTGGCAACAATTTCGGCATACTTAATGAGATGGTTGATCCCGCAACCGGCGCAGGTCTTGGCAATCTGCCGCAAGGCTTGAGCCACCTCGCCCTTCTGCATGCCATCTATTCGCTCCAGGAAAATCGGCCATGATCGACAGACGCCAATTACCGCCTCGCCATGGAAGTGTTGTGCCGACGGAGCCGTGAAATCGTTTGCGCAGGGTAGGTTGACGGCCGGCAAAAGGATACCCGCGATCCGGACGTTCGAACCGAGTGGCGCGCGCTTTGAGCCAGCCGCCGTCGTCTCCTTTTTCAGAAGCCCGTGCCTATCTCCCTCTGGGTCGTGTTCAGCCTCAGTGTTGAGCGCCTTGAGACGGTCATCCCGTCCATGCACTGAACGCGCTTTCGGCTTGTGCGCGTCATATTGGCGGCAGATGGGCGCGAGCGGCTCGACAGGATCAGAAGGTTCGGGCTGGCCTTCCCGGGCCCGCAGAAAATTGCTTGTTACGGCGGGAACGATCCGGCGGCTTCAAAGTCTGGATGTCGGACCGCGCTCCCGGCTTATGTTGTCCCGTAACGCACCAGGC
Source organism: Sinorhizobium sp. B11 (assembly GCA_039725955.1). Lineage (NCBI taxonomy): Bacteria > Pseudomonadati > Pseudomonadota > Alphaproteobacteria > Hyphomicrobiales > Rhizobiaceae > Sinorhizobium > Sinorhizobium sp. B11. Next base: position 370,873 of record CP091035.1, on the reverse strand, counting down.
CCCCAAGGACGTGCGGTCCACCCTTTCTCGTTCGTGAACCGCCGTCGGCGGATCGCCCAGGATGCGGTCATATTGGGCGTGAGCCCCATTCTTCAACGGCGGTGTCGGCGTATCTAAAAGCCCCGCGCTGCACGAGCGGAGCCTTTCTTGAATTCTCCACTTCTGGGGTCGATGTATTGCGACTCAATCAAGAGGACGGGAAGCCTCTACCCTGCCTCCTCGGGCGGCCGATCCGGTCGTTCTGCCGACGTCATTGTCTGCCTCAAGAGCCACTTGAGAAGCTCTCCTTATCGAAAGCCGAAGAAGCTCAGCACTGCCACGATGATGACGATAGCGCCGACAAGCCAGATGAGATTGTTCATCGTTTTTCCTTTAATTGCTCACTGCTGGGGCAGGATGACATTCTGCTCGGTTGTGCTCTTGACGGGCTTCTGGCCGGGCACGTGCGACATGGTGCGCGTCGTGCTCTCCAGCGACTGTCCGTCGGTGCTGGTCTTCGTCCTCGACTTGCTGAACGTGCCCTTGTCGACCGCTTGGGCGTTCGTCTGTGCCTTCAGCCTGTCGTCATTGTCGTTGAGGTGCGTCTTGCTCATCGCCTTGCCGTCGTCTGTTGCGGCACTGCCGCCAGATCCAATGGAGGAGGTCGTCCCATCGTCGGTCTGACACGCCCCGGCGGTTCCAACCGAGCTTGCCGAGGTGCCACCCGCCGACGCACTTCCTGCCGTCCCGATGGTTCCGGCAGCCTTACACTCCTGCGCCGACACGGCGGTGGTCAGAGAGAGGAGCGCGAGTGTCATCGCGCTGACCAATGTCGTGGTCTTCATGGTTTTCTCCTACTTCTTGGGCTTGGTTACCGAACAGGTGCCGTCGGATCGCTTGGTGACAACAGTTCCGTCCGGCCGCGTCATGCTGGCCGTCGAGAAGCTGTCGACGCTTCCCGATCCGTTCACCGAGCCTGACGCGGATGACGAGGCCGAACTCGATGATCCGCTTCCCGTCGTTGTTGATGAGGTCACCTTGCCGTTTCCGGCCGTTACCGTGGTGGACGTGCCCCCGGTATCGAGCTGCTTCTCAACCAGGGTACAGCTCGTTCCATCGTCGAGTTTGATGTCCTCTGCTCGTGCCTGGGTCGCGGCCAAAAGAGCGGCCCCGTAGATTAAAGCTTTCACTGTGTTTGACATTATCTGGCCTCCGAAGGCAAAATGGCCGGCGTTGAAAAGCGCCGGCCACGACAAGCTAGCAGGATTGGGTGGAGCCGCTCTTCTTGGCTTGGCCGGGAGCGCAGCCCTTCTTTCCGTTGTTCTCGTGCGCGGAGCCTGCCTGGCTTGCGCCTGTACCGACGGAGCTAGCGCTCTTGCCGTCGCCTGCTGACGATCCGCCTGTCCCGATCGAGGAAGCCGAACCGGCATCACCGGAGCCTGCAGCGGAGCCGCCGGTGCCGACGGAGCTGCCGGAGGTGCCGCCGCCAGCCGATGAGCCCCCCGTTCCAAGCGTGGAAGACGAGCCCGAACCGGAGCCGGCCGAAGAACCGCCCGTGCCGACTGTGCTGCTGGAGGTACCGCCGCCAGCTGAGGAGCCGCCGGTGCCAACGGTCGACGCGCTGCCTGACGGACAGTTGGTAGCACCCGCGGTGCAATCGCCGCCGGCAGAGCTTCCACCAGTTCCGACTGTGCTGCTGGAGGTTCCGCCGCCAGCCGATGAGCCGCCCGTCCCGAGCGAACTGGACGACTGGGCAAATGCGGTGCTGGCAAGAAGAGCTGCGGCGAAGGCGATGCCGGTTGCCTTGAACATGGGAATATTCCTCCATCGAATATTGAGCTATGGCCCGGTCGATACGACCTCAGGGCTGTTAGACGAACGACGGTTGGCGCAGGCTGTTCCTGACTACGGACTTCAGTCGGAGCTATGCCGGACCTTGGTCCGATCCCGGCGGGTTCGAAAAAGAGGGATGCGGGTTCAGGCCCCGATTTGTTAAATTGCAATCGTCGTTACGCTCGTTTGCGGCGCGTATCATTCCGGCTCCAACTGTCTTTCTCGGTGCGAGCAAGTGAGATGGAGAAGATTGCGAACATCCTGTCTCGCTACTTCCTGGGACTGCATGTTTGCATTGAGTGAAATGAGCACGAGGCCACCATGCCGATCTATCTCAGGCAGGGCAGGGGGTCTTTATCAACATGATCTTACTTGGCGCCTTTGCGGCCGCTCCCTTCGCGACCGCATATAGCGCCGGCAAGTTCGGGCTGCGCGGATTTTCGGAGGCGTTGAGCGCTGAGCTAGCTGACCGACCGTCGATCCACATCTGCGACATCTATACAGCCTTCGTCGATACGCCGGGATTGGGACATGGCGCCAATTCGTTGGCAGGCGGCTGAGCGCCCCACCGCCCGCCCTTGATGCGCGCCGCGTTGCCGACGCCATCGTCCATGTCGCAAGATCGCCGCGACCAACCACTATGGTCGGATCCATGACGAGGGTGATGAGACTTTCCCAACTCCTTGCACCCAACTTGGCCGCGCGCCTGCTCAAGTATGGCGATCTATGTGATGCGGGCGTCGCCGGCAAAGGCAAAAAGCGATGGCAGTCTTCACTATCCCTCGACAGATGCTGCTCATATAGAAGGGAGGTTCAGGTCGCGCCATCAAGCATCGGGTCCGCTCGTTTTGGGACTTGCTGCAGTTTTCGCAATCGCGCTTGCTGCGAAGGCAAGATCATTGCCCTTGGCCGCGGCCCGGAGGTTGCCGACCAGACGCCGGCGTTCGATACAATCGTCGGCTGGACCTTAGTCGTTGCGCACAGCGTCTTTCGCGCCGCACCTCGTGCGCCTTGCTTGAGGGTTCCCCAAGAGCTTTCTTCATGAACCGCCTGTCGAAAGCGCGGTGCCTGAGCTGCACCTCGCAAAAAACCTGCCGTTCTCAAAAGGCGGGCTTTCCATTGAAGACAGCTGTGCTACCAGTTCCTGTCGGTTCCCGGAGACGTCGATTCGCATGGATCGGAAATCCTGCATAGATAAATGCTTTTTGCTTATCCTGGCTGTTGCAATGGGGAGCCTCGAGAGTTCTCCCGCACGAGCTCAAGATCAGCTCTTTGACGAGTTTCGTTTCGGCGTTTCGACATCGGTTCAAGGCGGCCGGTCAGGGGAAGACGGGGCTTTTCCGGAATTGACAGTGCTTTTTGATCCGTTCGGATACGAAGCTGCCGGCAGCTGGAGAGAGCAGCTTCTGCTTCCGCGAGTCCATCTTGGAACTTCGATCGGGTCGAGCGGCGAAGCAACGCAATTCTTCACAGGTTTTACCTGGACGGTTGATTTCAGCGACAAGGTCTTCGCCGAAGCGGGCTTTGGCGGTGTCATCCATACGGGCGATCTTGACGGAAACGACGGCGGCCCCAACCTCGGCTGCCGGGTTCTGTTCCACGAATATGTCGGAGGCGGCTATCGCCTTACAGAGCACTGGAACCTTTCGGCGCAGATCGCGCACTCTTCAAACGCCAACCTGTGCAGCCCGAATGACGGGATGACACGGGCCGGCCTGCAGGTCGGTTACAAGTTCTAAATCTTTCTGCTCGATCTTATCGCCCGGCGCTCGCAAGGTGGCGACGTTTCGGTAATCTTCATGTGCCAGACGAAAGTTTCCAGGCATTGCCGGCGGGGCAAACGATTCCGTCGAAACGTGTCTCGCCCTCGAGCGACTGCCGGCTGGTCACGAATTTCCGACACCCGTTTGCAACTCCATTGGCAGGATCGATACGCTCAATCACACCGGCGCTGCCGGTTTCCGGGTTGGCCCATGCAAGAGCGTAAGTACCGACCTCTCCGGTGCCCACGACAGCGGCGATGACCGCTTGGTCGCTAGAGGGTGCGGCTCGGGGCGCCAACGTCACGCTTCCTACTTCGAGCGGATCCGTATGGGAGCAACTGGTCAGCAAAGCTAGCGAGAGGGCGGCCAAAACGCGGTTCATGATTTCACCTGTCTAGGTGCCGTCTTGGCGCTACGCGTTCAAGCTTGCGAGCGATTGTCTCCTGCGGCATGCCGATGATGTATTTTAGATGTTAGGAAAAGGTAAAGGAACCGCCGCGCTTATGGCGTCTAGGAAGGCGCTCGGCACCGGCTTGTTCGCACGTCGTCGATGGGTCATTACGCGCGTCATGCAGTTTGAGGTCTTTGTCCCTGTTCCCCTGAGGCAGCGCGCCTATCGCCCAGCAGCACCTTTCCCGTCAGCAAGACAGGCGATCCGCGCATGCGCTTCGAACAATTCATGAGCTCGGTGATGCGGGGCTTGGAACAACTCATCGCTTCGTCCAACCTGCCGCTGGGCGAGCAGAGATCGCTGGCAATCGCCACACCTGCCATCTTCATGAAGACGGCGCAGCCCGACCGGGTCTCGCCGACGCTCCGCTGATCGGGACGCGATGCGCGAGCAGGATCGGTCACGCCAAGCTCTTTGAGGCGCAAACAGTCTGAAAGAGGCGCCACATGTTGTTCTCCAGACGACGGCTCCGGATGGCCGCCGACGATCGCCGTCACGGCCGTGGGATTACGACGGCCTTCTTCACGTCGTTGAGGGAGGGGCCATGCACGACGCGGTAACGCGCCTCGACGAGATTGTAGAGCCCGAATGCGGCAAGGCCTAGAGAAACCAAAATGTAGAGGAGCGCACCGAAGGGGAGCTGTCGCAACCATGTCAGCGCATCCGACATGCTGCCTGCCTGATCGGGGTCTACCGTAATGCCCGCGTACGCGAAAAGCAGGCCCGTAAGGGCGAACACAATACCGCGAGCGACAAGGCCATAAATGCACACGAGACGGATGAACCCTTTCCTATCCGGCAAGTGGAGATATTTCTCGAATTTGCGCGTCAGCCCCTTCATCGACGTCATCACCCCGCCGATGATGAAGCCAAGCCCCACCACAACCGCTAGATAGGCGCCGTAGGGTTGGGACATGATCCAACGCGCAAGACTTTGCTCGCCTGAGGACTGTCCGCCACCGCCCGCCGACAGGGCGTGACTGATCGCAAAACTCGCCAGCCCGATATAGGCCAAGGCGCTACCAAGGAGGGCGGCCCTGATGGCCAGTGCCTTGCTGCCTGATCCATGTCCATCGCTGTCTGCAAGCGACTGCGCAAGTCGCCAGGCCACGAAGCCGAGCAGACCGAGGCCAATGGTGCCGACCCAGACCCGTCCGAGGGGCTGATCAAGGAGGGTCGACAAAGCTGATTTTGTATCTGGCCTGCCGCCGGCCAACCCCGAGAAGAGGGCCATCGCGGCAACGAGCAGGAAGACGACGCCTCTCGCGGCATAGCCGGCTTTTGCCAAAGTTCCAACATTCACTCTAGTCACCAGACGTGCTCCATTGCCAAGTCGCCACATCAACGCACAGAACGTGAAAAAGTTGTGCCTCATCTTCGTTTCACCGGCCGAGCACGCACATCATCGGCCGGGCGTTCTTCAACGATAGATTTTGGCTGAGCCGTTCCTCAAAAGAATAAGCGGGTGGGAACTTTCTGTCATGCTGCAGGTTTCAAAGGCGTCACTCGATTGCACGCCCCCAACCCGCTATCGGGTGACCGGTTCAGAAAGACCGGAAAAGAGCCCTCGCTTATCGCGGGGGCTTTTTGCTGCCGCCCACGGAGATTGTTTCCGGCCTCTACGAGGTTGCGATGCCGATAAGAGGCAAGCAGATGGCATCGTGGCCCTGCTGCGAGGATATTCTCTCACCGAGGCGGCAGGCAAGCGTTGTGTCAGCACCACCATCCCGTAGCGAGCAGATGGACCAAATCTCTGCTTCCTCTTGCCGGGGAGCCGGAACAAGAATGAGGTCCCTTGAGTTTCCACTTCTCGTTGACAGCCGCGTTTCGATCGCTCCAACCCGACGCTTTGACCCGCTCATGCAGCCACATCAACGCATCTTCTTCATCCAGTTCGCGGTCGCCTTCATGCTCGGAGGTTTGTTGTCACGCCTCCCCGACCTCCAGGCCCGATTTGCCCTCTCCGAGGGCCAGCTCGGCATCCTGCTGGTGTCGATGTCCTCAGGGGTTCTGTTCGGCCTGACCTTCTCCGTTCCCGTGATCGAAAGGTTCGGCGCCCGCACCATGGCCTTCCTGACAGTATTCGGAGCAAGCACCGGATTTGCCCTTGTTCCTTGGATGCCTTCAGCGGTCGCCGCCGCTCCGGTCCTGTTTGTGGCTGGTATCCTGACCGGCGCCTTCGAGATCAACGCGAACATCGAAACGGATCGCCACGAAGCCCTGCTCGGGCGAAGGATTATGAGCCGCGCGCATGGCATGTGGAGCACCGGTTTCTTCATTACGGCTCTCGTGGGCGCGATCATGCGTCAAGCGACGGTACCAGTCGAGATTCACATGGCGCTAGCGCTAGCGCTGATCCTGATCAGTGGAACGATCATCTTCATGAAGATCCAAACCGCGCCTCGCCGAGACAACACAGCCACAATCGGCAAATACCTGATCGCGCGGCCGACCATCGGCCTCCTACCTCTTTGCTTGATCGGCGCCGCACCCTTGCTCGCCGAAGGGGCAAGCGTGGATTGGTCGGCGATTTATATGCGCGACGTGTTCGTGGCATCTCCCTTCCTCGGGGGCCTTGGCGTCACGATATTCTCACTCACGATCGCGATTGGCAGGCTCGTCATGGACAGGTTCGTTGACCGGTTTGATGCGCTTGGCGTCGCCAGGAGCCTGCTTCTCATCACCGCCACCGGGCTGGTCATGGTGGCAACGGCCCCGCATGCTGTGGTTGCACTCGCCGGGTTCGCATTGACCGGCATCGGATGTTCGGCTGTCTATCCGCTGGCAATTTCCGCAGCGGCGGGGAGGGGTGATCGAGCGCCGTCTGTCAATGTGGCAGCTCTGGGACAAACGACATTTCTGGTTTTTTTCGCAGGGCCGCCGCTGCTCGGCTTCGTCGCCGAGTATTTCGGCGTGCGCTGTTCTTACTGGACAGTCGTGCCGGTCGTCGTTGCCGCGTTGATATCGAGCAGGGCACTCGCAAGAAGCCGGGTTCCGGTGGCCTGAGCGCTGAGGGAAAAAAACTCAGGATCTTGCCTGTTGCGCATGGTGAACTAAGTTGTTCGATCGAATCTGCGCCAGACCGGAGGTGCGACGAAAGACATGAGGGAAGATCGATGAGAGCAGACGAACGGCAGCCTGAACAACACCCATTCGAAGCCGATGTCAGCCGCCTCCTACACATGATGGTGCATTCGGTCTATTCGGACAAGGACGTTTTTTTGCGTGAGTTGATCTCGAACGCTGCCGATGCCTGCGAAAAACTCCGCTACGAGTCGATTTCCCAGCCCAAACTCAGCGCAGACGGCGCGCAGCTGCAAATCCTCGTACGCCTCGATGAAGACAAACAGACACTGAGTGTGGAGGACAACGGCATTGGCATGAGCCGTGAGGAGATGATCGATGCGCTGGGCACGATCGCGCGATCGGGCACCCGCGCCTTCATGGAACGGATCGAGGCCGCGAAAGGCGGGGAAAAGGCCGAGCTGATAGGCCAGTTCGGCGTCGGGTTCTACTCCTCCTTCATGGTTGCCGACCGCGTCGATGTCATTTCTAGGCGGGCCGGCAGTAAGGAGGCATGGAGGTGGTCGTCCGACGGCAAGGGCAGCTACGATATTGTCGGCGTCGATGGTAGTAATGCACCGACGAGAGGAACCCGCGTCGTGCTTCACCTGATGGCCGAGGCACAGAAATATACCGCGCGGTGGACGGTGGAGAACATCATCCGCGAGCAGTCCGGCCATGTCCCCGTGCCCATCCGCCTGGTCGAAAAGGAGGGAAGCGATCCGCAGCAGGTCACGGACGGCCTGGCGCTTTGGACCAAGCCCAAGACCGAAATTTCGAAACAGGAATATGACGATTTTTATCGAGGCGTGTCGGGCCAATACGACGAGCCCCTTCACACCGTGCACTTCCGCGCCGAAGGGCGCCAGGATTATACCGCGCTCGCCTTCATCCCGGGCTCGCAGCCTTTCGATCTCTTCGACCCCGACCGGCACGGTCGGATGAAGCTCTACGTCAAGCGGGTTTTCATTACGGACGAGGCCGAGTTGCTGCCGCGCTATCTGCGGTTTGTGCGGGGCATCGTCGACACGGCGGATATGCCGTTGAACATCTCCCGCGAGATGATCCAGGAAAGCCCGATTGTCGCCGCGATCAGAAAGGGTGTGACCGGGCGTGTTCTCGCCGCACTGGAGAAGATGGCCGAGAATGACGCCCAGACCTTCAAGACGTTCTGGGACCTGTTCGGCGCGATCGTCAAGGAGGGGATCTACGAGGATTTCGAACGGCGCGCGCAGCTGCTCAAGCTCGCACGCTTCCGCACCACCTTTTCCGGTCAGGAGACACGCAGCCTGGCGGAGTACCTCGCCGACATGAGAGATGGACAGGCCGCGATCTACTATATCAGTGGGTCCTCGATTGATCAGCTGAAAGCGTCGCCCCAGCTGGAAGGTTTTCGAGCAAAGAATATTGAAGTGCTGCTTCTGACCGATTCCGTCGACAGCTTCTGGCCAACAAACGCCCCTGACTATGAAGGCAAGACCTTTAAATCGATAACTCAAGGAGCAGCCGATCTGGACGGCCTGGACGATGCGCGGGATGATCGCGGCAATGGTTCCGAGTCGTCCGCGGACGTCGCCGCCTTTATCGATTCTGCGCGAGCCACTCTGGCCGAGGCTGTGGCCGATGTCCGTGTTTCCGCCCGCTTAACGGAAAGCGCGGTCTGCCTCGTTGCCTCTGAACATGGCCCCGACCGGCAGCTCGAAAAGATCCTTCAGGGTGCCGGCAGGCTGCAGACCGCTTCAAAGCCGATCCTGGAGATCAATGCTGGAAACGAACTGGTGCGAGAAATCGCGGCGATGAAGGATAAGGTGTTCCGGCAGGATGCAGCATGGCTTTTGCTCGATGAGGCCCGCATCCTCGATGGCGACAGGCCAATCGATCCCCGAGCCTTTGCCACCAGGCAGGCGCGGCTGTTTTCGCTAGCGATGGGACGGCGCTCAAAGGGCGGCAACTGAGACAAGATCAGTGCTGGCCAGGAGGTTTCGACGCGCTGATGATTTCTACGCTAGCGCTACGTCCTGCGACCAGCGCATCCTTTTGTTGGTTGCTGTGGGGGGCAATGCGAACCGCGATGCGGTCGGCGAGGCCGATCCATGGAGAACTAGAATTGCCTTTCGGCGGCCGACGCCTCGACCTGTGCGCTGACACGTTCGTCGTTCATCAAGCTGCCTCTCAGCATGGCCTGCGTAATCTTCCCGTTCCGATAGGCGTCGATCACTTCCCGGTGGTCCTCTTCAAGCTCGGCGACCGACGCGGGCTCGACAATTCCGAGCTCCGTCATGAAGCTTCGCAACCAACCGGATTTTTCTGCTTCGATCTTCGACATCGAAAGCCTCCTATCATGATCCTGACACTGGCAGAGCTTTTTCTCCTCAAGTGTCATCAATGACATCCGTCGACGGACGATCCTCGCCGCTGACCTCCTGGGTCTCCCACGCGCCGGTTTCATCCTGAAAGGTGATTTCGGTTGGTTCCCCGCTGAGGCGCTGCCGGCTCGCCGCTGCGCGCGCCGCCTGCAGAGCCTCTTCGTGAGACGCGAAGGTCTCCGACCAGACGTCCTCCATCCGATAGGCAAATCCCTCATCGTATTCTGCGACATGATAAATCACAGGCATTGCATTCTCCCTTTCTTCTAGCGAGAACGATCAGAGAGAAAGGGAGTTCCCCTAAAGCCCGGACAGCCCGGCAGGAACGAGCGAAAAACACGGGATCGCGCCGCGACCTGCACAGCGGCGAGCGGCCGCCGGCTTACACGCTAGTCCATGTCCCCGATAGGAGCAGTAGCACGCGGCATTGCCGAGCGGTTGAAACCTCCTGCCGGCAGACCGGGTAAGCCTAGTGCCTCGCCAGATTGACCTGTTGCGCTTCGACGTCAGTCATCGCGTTTTGATGCTCCAGCAAGAAACGTTCGACGTCTCCGCCACAAGCTTCCTTTATCTCTGCAACGCTGAAGCCTTCTGCCTTGCCTCTGTCGACCAGATGCTTCGCCTGATCCCGGAAATCAGATTTCTGGTGGTGGAAGCCCGGCGTGCCGATGATTTCCTGAACGCGATCATCCAGCCAGTCGTTTAGAATTGCCATTATCATCTCCCGTCCTATCAATTGCCATTTAGGTCCCGTTGCCGAGGAGGCAAGAAGCCTGTGACAATCCTGTCTAAGCTTGTGCAGACCTGTCCCAGATTCGGCCGCCGGTCACCATCAAGCAAACTCGCGCCGCGCGCCCATCTATAAGTCCCGCTCAGGACGGAAGGCTCTGGTCTTGCGTCCGCTAGCGTACCGCATCCTCTGCGCCAAAAGCGCATTCAGCCTTCTCTGGAGAAGGAGGCGACCATGCCAGACACTGACATCGTGCGGAAGCGAAACACCATGAATGCAGAGCAGAGGATGGATGTTCTGGAGCGGACGAACCAAGCGGCACGGGAGGCACTTGAAGAAGAGCGTCGGCAGCGCGACGCCAAGACCGCCCGCCTTCGGCTCGCGCGTATGCAGGCTGCAGCGCAATCCCGCCAGCTCTGAGAGCAAGCGGGCCCAGCGTTTTCGTGCTTTCGGCCAACTCCGCAATCAGCCATTGACCCCGAACTCGCACCACGCGCCACCCGTCTGTTTCGGTTCGATATTGCCGCTGGTTCAGTCGGCTCTGCCAAGGCCCCTTGGCGCGCGATGGCTTGGCTTGCCGTTGTCTTGCTCGCACGCTCGACCGTCCGTTCCGACCCGTTTGACTTCGCCTGACGCGCGGTGCCGCCACCCAAAAGGTGGCGAGCTTAACCGCCTTATCCGGAGCAAGTCGTGCTGCTCGTCGAGATTTGCTCTGTGATTGAGAAGGGTGGCGATATTGCCCCCTGCCGGTGCCGAAAATTTATCGTCCGAACAAGAGCGCTCGCCTGGGTTCGCACCACCGTGGCAGAGCCGGTTTTGAAGCCGCGGTCTGGTAGGCACGGGCGGTAATCATCAAGAAGGGCTGATCAATTACGATCCTTGTTTCGTTTTGCTTCGGTGGTACCTGGCTGCGTTGTCGATGAAGACGCGGTACTGTGCCAGAACGAGAAGGACATGCCGCGATATCTCACCGCCTCGCGAAGAGGCAAAACTTCGCCTGCCATTTCAAAGATTACACGTCGTCAGCCGAAGCGAACCGTACCGGCGCGTCGTCCTGAGGGAACCGAATCGACGTCTTCAAGTTACCGGCAGATGAACCAGATCGCCACCGACTTCGATATCATGACCGCGGAGGCAAAGCTTGCCTCCGGCCTCGTCTACGTCCCCGGTCTTGAAACAGGCATCACCCGGGAGAAGCGGGGGGATTTCTTCGACTATTACAGGCCGGACGGCAGGCGCATCACGGAACCGTCGGAGATCGAGCGGCTCAACGCCCTCGCGATTCCGCCCGCCTATGAAAATGTCATCATCTCGACCAACCCATTTTCCCACCTGCAGGCCGTCGGAACCGATGCCCGCGGAAGGCGGCAGTATCGCTATCATCCCGAATGGCATGCCGAACGCGGCAAGGCAAAGTTTGATCGCCTCGGCGAGTTTGCCCGCCGACTTCCCGACCTGCGCGAGAGGGTTGATAGCGATCTTCGTTCACGCGGCTTTACCATGGACAAGGCATTGGCGACGGTCGTGTGGATGCTGGACAATCTTTACATTCGAATTGGCAACGCTGCCTACGCCAAGACGAACAAATCCTATGGACTGACCACGCTACGCAGTCGTCACGTCGTCGTCGAAGGGGGTAGCGTCAGGTTCCGCTTCAAAGGCAAATCCGGCAAGGAGTGGAACCTTTCGCACAGCGACCGCCGGATCGCCAATGTGGTGCGCAAACTTCAGGAACTGCCGGGGCAAAACCTGTTCCAGTATATATGCGAGGACGGTGCATGCCGCCAGATCACGTCACATGATGTGAACTGCTATATCAAGGACATTACCGGAGAGGATTTCAGTTCGAGACAATTTCGAACCTGGGGTGCCACATGCTTGGCGGTTGACGCGCTTGCGTCGATCAAGGCGGCGTCTACCAAACGCGAGCTCTCGCGTCAGCTGAACCAAGCCATAGACGGGGTCGCCGCAACACTCGTCAACACGCGATCCGTCTGCCGCTCGTCCTACATTCATCCCGGGGTTTTCGAGGACTTCGAGGCCGGGTCGTTGAGCGATGTCCTCAAGCTGAGGACGCGGAGCACTCGGCTTCTTGATTGGATGGACTTGGACGAAATCCGAGTGCTGAAATGGCTAGGTAAGCGGTCGGCTGTACCGACATGCTAAACGAGCCTGCTTCCGGAAATGTCTATGGTGCCCGGCGGTTTGTTTAAGGAAGGACCTGTGACTGAGAACCAGCTCGCCGAGACATCGAGATCTCCTCCGACGGCAGACAGTTTTGGCGCCGCCGATCCGGGGACATCGATCCAGGATCAAGTTGACGAGAACGGTTTGGGGGGTGACCGGCATCACCCACGGAGCGGATCGATCCGGTGGAAGAGCGCCGGCCAGGCGGACGACGTTGTGGTCCCTTGCTGCCTGTTCCGCGCGTAGGGGCGCGACCTCGAACGATGCGGAGATGCGAAGGCGCAAGCACCGCGAACGGGCAGTAATTCCCTGAGGTTCATGTAGCACATGATCTGGTCGGGTCCGCGAGCGACATTAACTGGCGTCGACATAACAACCATCGCTCCGAATCAAAGACGGGGCAGTTCCTTCACGAACCACCCCGCCTCTTGGGCGTCGTCCCCCGGCGCTGCGCCCCTCCCTCACTGGAGCACGAAGGTTGATCAATTCTCGCCTGAAATCAACAGGCAGAGGTAAGGTGGTATGCAATCGTACCGAAACTGCCAGCCCGTGGCCGGACGGGTGACGCAGCAAAGAGCAAAACGCCGCGGACTGGCAGACTGTCCGACCAGAAGACCTCAAGGCCACATGTAAGCGACACCACTATGGAGAAACCGGCGGCGCTCTCGTCGAGCACTAATCTTCGACGAGACGTGGAAGATGACGATAGGCAAGGAAGCATATGACGAGTACCTAGATCTGCCGCCCTTCCTCAGCAGCGACGCTGGTGCTCCTTCACCCCCGCTGCTGGGCTGGGACTGGTCCCCTCTGTCTTGATGCCGTTGGGGCTATTGCTGGAGGCCGTGATTGAATGGTAGACGGAGAAGACAAGGACGACCACCCGCCCTGCAGCTAGACATGGCGGGCCGAAGCCCGCCATTAAGGTTACATCTGTTCGCTTTGTGCACCGCTATTGGCTGGACCGAGCGCCGGTTCAGGACCAAGCGGCTTCATAAGGGCGGTCACGAACTCGCCCTTGCCATCGATGGAGGGTCCCTGCGACCACCGGCCTGCAGCGGGCGCGCTGCCGTCCTGATGAAATCCGAGATAGGCGTAGCTGAATTCCTGGTTTTCCTGCTCCTGAGGGAAGCTGTTGGGGATTGGAAAGACGCCCGTGGATCCGCCAAGCTCCTCGAGGGCTGCCAGCCACTGGTTCTGGTGCATCGTGTCGCGGGCGATCAGGAAGGACAGCATCTCCTTCATGCCGCGTTCGTTGGTCAAGTTGTAAAGTCGCGTTGCCAGTACGCGGCCGGTCGACTCCGCTGCGACATTAGCCGTCATGTCTGCGGCGATGTTGCCGCTCGCGTAAATGTGCGACATGTCGAACGGAACACCGTCAGAATCCACCGGCATTGCCGACAGACCAGCAAACAGCAGATTCTTCGAGTTGATGCCACCGAGGACCGCGCTTGCGACTTGATCGGCAGCCACTTCGTCCTTGACCGAAACCGGAGCACCTTCAAGGTTGAGAGCAACCGCCGTCGCAAGCATCTCGATATGGCCGAGCTCTTCTGTGGCAGTGTTCATGAGAAGATCGCGAAACTTCGGATTGCCGCGCGCGCCACAGGCCTGGAAAAAATATTGCATGGCGACACGGATTTCGCCCTCGACGCCGCCAATTGCCTGCTGCAGGGCGCGGGCGAACTGCGGATCCGGCGTTTCGACACGCACGGGAAATTGCAGCTTATTGTCTGTATAGAACATTGATTTTTCCTTGGGTTGGCGAGGCCCGCTTAACCACCCCATCACGCGATTGTTCCCGCCAGATCGGAGCTTTGGCCAACAATCGATGCCAGCCGGCCTTTGGCCTTTCAAGATGGACGCCAGCCAACACATCATCCGCATCCACATTGAAACTTCCGGCAGACCTCATGGTTTGAACGGCGTACGAACCTTGGCGATTTCGTCGATCGATGACGACGTCGACACTCGCCGTCGAAGCCGCCAATCGCCGAGCCAGTGGCGGCCCTTCGGAGCACCGAGACTTGCCTGCGGCTTCCAGATCGAAGGTCGCTTGATTGAGTGTTTTAGGAGAACGGATTTGATGGACAACGAAAATGAAACCGAAACTGAAGCCAACTTGCCCGCCCCTTCTGTCACCAGGTTGAGAAAGGCAGAAGAATGGTTGGATCTTAAAAGTCTGAATATGGACAAATCCGGCAGACAAGGTGACGTTCTCGTCTCAAAAGGCATGGCTGGTAGTTCTGTCAGCAAGGCGCGACCTGCAGCGACAGAAAAACGGCGGTGACCAGGCCTTAGGCACCCGACGCGAGGTCGGCCGGCTCGCCATGATGCAGTCCCACGGGCCGGCCAAGGACGATCGGAATGCGAAACGGCCCGCAGGTTACTACAGCTGAACCTGCAATTTGATCGATCCCGAAGCGCCGCATGCGTTCAAAGATTGTTCGAAGACTGTGGGCGAACTGAGCGGCACGTCGGGCTTCCCTATCCGAGAGGGCCTCTGCCGCCGCAAAGACTGCTCGACGACCTGCGTACTCGTCCGCAACATTAGAAGGCGTCGCGAGCGGCTGCGTCGGAGCACCTTCGCAAAGCCCATTTTCGGCTGGGCATCCGTCAAGGTCCGTGAATTCGACAGGCAATGACCGCTTCCTCCTATCGACATTCCAGGAATGGTCCGGACGAACCTAAGCCGGAGCCGGCGTGAAGTTTCAAGAGATAGGAAGACGTGGTCCGAGATCATTTGGTCAAGGCGACACTGTAGACATGCGACAGGTTAAAATAATGTCGAAAGACAGGCCGCTCGACTTTGTCGTCGGTTCCCGCAGGACCTACCGCTGACATGTTTGAGCGCATTTGGCAATGCTCCAGATCCTACCGAGGCCGTGTGAATGTCTCTTGCCCGCCTGTTTTGCTCTTGCGTCGGTAGGGTGCGCGGATGGAGACGGGCGAGCCGTATGGCTTGGCACGAAACAGTTGATGAAGAATTCCAGATGCCTGCAGAATCCTAGTCCGAAGTAGTATGGTTCTGTCGAAATTGCTCGATTTGTTCTGGTTCCTTCTCGTCGAGACGGGAGATTTCGTTGTCGGCGTCTCCATGAGCGTGCAGCAATTCATCAAGTTTAGCATGTATCGCTTGCGTATCACGATGTTCAGCACGTTGGATGAACAGGGTCATCAGCCATGTCGCGAGGGTGGCAAAGCCGTGCCACTCCAACGTCTCAGGGCTGAAGAATAACCATGACAGCCCGTAGACGGCGACGATGGCAAACGCATATGGGCTTGCGGTCCATGATCCGAGATCTGTCAGCCATGATCGCCATCGCATCGGGGGTCCTCCTCTTCTGGATGAAACTTCCAAGAGCAGCACGAGTTTCCTGCAGCCGGCAAGTTTACACTCAACGCCACTTCACCAGCAGAAGCTCCGGGTCGAAATTCCCATTCCTGGCGACATCATCTGCGTTGAGGCACCTTCGGCCGCCACGCGTGCCGAAGGCGTTCAGTCGGACCATTCCGCACGCCCGCGTTCGAGAAGCTGCTCGGCGGTGATTTCGCTCCAGCCCAATGAACGGTGACCGCGCCACCATCATCGCCAATGAGATTGATCTGCCATCTACCATAGCGATTCGCGTCTACGCGAGACCATCTCGCTGACTCGCTGAATTGCGCTCACACATTTCATTCTCCGCTAATCCCGGGATGCTGATCGAGACCTCGGTTCCCGTGTCCCGGGAGCTTTAGAGCGGCGGCGGCAATCTCGGTCCGCCGCGGTACCTCGAGGTCGCCGCACGACCTTGAAGGTTTCGGAGACTATGCGCGCTTTGGTGCTCTCGCGGGCTCTGGACCGGCCGATAAATTTAGGAGGCCGATGCTTGGCCGCAGGAGAGGCGATCGCAGAGAGGCACGGCCAGCGCTACTGCCGCGTGTGGAAATCTACCGCACTTGCAGCGATTATGTGCTTGCGCCGACGCTTTACTGAAGAGCGGAGAGAAAAGCGACCGGGACGGAAGTGCTCTGTCCCCCAGCGTACGCAGCAACACCGGGTGCTTGCGGCCACCGCGGTAGAGACACATCTACTGGCGTGGCCGAAAAAAAGCGGTTGGCATGGCCCGCCGCTGTAAAGTGGCGGACTCGCTCGGACTTATCTGTTCCGGCACGCGCCGAGTCACCTTCCATCGCACTTTCTCAAGGATCCTATGACTTCGCGGGATATTCTCGTCATTTTCTTCCATGGTATCGGTGCGTCAGGGGCTCAGATGATGCCGCTTGCCTCGTCCTGGCGCTCGTCTCTTCCAGACGCGCGTTTCGTTGCTCTCGACGCGCCCTTTCCCCACCCGCGTGGCCATCAGTGGTTCAACGTCGACGCCTATCAGCTCCAGCCGGAACGGATCGAGGCTGTGCGGGCCGCCTTCGACACAGTCGTTGGCGAGATCATTGACAGAGAAGGATTTCGTAACGCCCACCATCGCGTCGCATTCGTTGGCGTCTCGCAAGGCGCGATCGTCGCCCTCGACGCGGTTGCCAGTGGCCGCTGGACGATTGGCGCTCTCGTTTCGTTTTCGGGTCTTCTTCCGCCCACGCCCGTCTCTTCCAAGCGCAACGAGACGCCGGTTCTCTTGGTTCACGGAGAGGCCGACCAGACGATACCGGCTTTTGCCTCGACGATGGCTGCAGCGCGTCTCGGAGCCGCCGGATTTAAGGTCGAGCTCGAGGTAGAGGAGGGTGTCGGACATACGATTTCCACGCGGGGAGCTGCAAAAGCGTTAAGCTTTCTTCGCAAGTCACTCCTCCCTGTGGGTGCTCAAAAGCGCTAGACTGTTCCGATCTTTGTGACTGTCCACCAAGCAGCAATTTTTCCGATCCGTGCCAAGGCGCCTGGAAACTTGCACGGGCACCGCCTCGCTCTACCGTCGGCCCGCGCCTAATCGGCGGGCGAGATTTCGGAGCCGACTTGCTCTTAACCCGTAGTGCGTGGCAAGACGCAGTTGGCGAGCAGCTCATGACGGGTCGCGAAGGCGCCAAACAGGCGGAGGAGGTCACGTGTCTGTTTGTCGTCGAGCTTGTGGTCGCTTGCAAATTGCTTGACGTCCAAAACCTCGTTGGCCCGACCTGCAAAAATGGTCTTGGGATGGAAATGGGTACTCATCTTGATAGGATCTCCGCACTGCGCCACGAGAACGCGGAAGACAACAAATCGTTCCGGCCGCCATGCCGCCAACTTCCTAGATCCCTGCCTGCCGCGGCTGTCCAAGGTGAGGGTTCGTCCGGACCCGAGATAGGCGGAAGTGACAGTGCGTTTGCTCCGATTGCCATTGGCCAAACGGAGCAGCACTCGCCAGCCCGCGACGATGATCGACAGTCATTGCTTTCGCGGCGAAGCGACACAGCGGAGCATCGAACGCGTTTTCGGGACGCTGCGCAAGAACAATGCGTCAGATGGAGGCTGGTTCACCTTAGTCGCGCTCCTTGCGAGCGCTGCTGCGGTCGAGCGCGCCGGCCGCGCGCGACGCCAGCATGAACACTATTGGCTGTTTTGGTGCCCCGGTAACGCCCCGGGCTGTGCGGGCGCAGCAGGAAGTGCGTTGTCCGTGCCTTCACGATCGGGCGGTACGATCGGCGCGGTTGGTGCCCTGGAGACATAGAGCCCGCCAATCACGGCCAGAATCGCAATAAGGAAGGCCCCGATCATCGCGCCGACCGATCGTCGTGGATCCTGTCTGATCATGCCAAAGGCCAAGGCAAGCCCAAGCAAGGCTGCGCCTCCTGCCACGACGAAAAGCCAGATATAGTTCATGTCCACCCTCCAGTTGTTACCGGCTCAAAACATGGGTGAGGCGGGCTTGTTCCAGAGCGTGCGTTAATCAGGATCGAAAGCTACGTCCCAAGGAGCTCACGGACCGAGCAGCGGAACTCAGCGGCAGTAACACCCGATCGACACGGAACGAATTTGGTCGCCCGAAGTTGAGCTGCGAGCCAATAACGGAGTGCCATGATGGTTGAAGATCAGCTGCCGAGCCGCCAAGCGCAAGAACGGCGCAAAGGACCTCAGACGCAATATGCCGAAGGAGGCCATCCCGACTATCAAGCGGTCGCCGATGCCGCAGTCGCGCAAGATCGCAGACAATCGTCACTGCCTGACTACACGCTTTTGATGAAACAAGCCCTTGAGGGCCGTGCTTAATGGTGCTGCGCACTGCCGGCCGTTCCTGCTTATGAAATTCGGCTTTAACGCTAGGCGCATGTACTGATCGGAGGTCCAGCATGAGAGAAGCCGTCACCTCGATCCGACGTCTGGCGAGGGAAAAAGGCATCGAGCTCGTTCGTCCCTCACCCGAGGGGCGTGCAGTGCGGGTTTCTGACGACAATCTGCGTACGATGCTTGTTGCGCTCGGCGAAACTGTTGACGGCGTCCCTTCTGGGGCAGATAGCCGGTGTCATGCGCCTGCTGATCTTGTCGAACAGCCCGCGTGGGGGCTCAGTTTGCAGCTTTACGAGCTGCTTTCCGGCCGCAATTGGGGCATTGGTGACTTCAAGGATCTTTGGACTGTCTGTGGCATGGCCGGCATGCTCGGCGCGGATTTTGTTGGCCTCAATCCGCTGCATGCCGGTTTCCTTTACGATGCCGCTCGGTGCAGCCCTTATGAGCCCTCCAATCGCAGGTTTCTCAATCCCCTTTATATCGCCGTGGACGAGGTAGGCGGTTTCGTCAACGACCCTGCCATCGAGGCGCAGCTTTCAGAATTACGCGCGAGATCGCTCGTCGATTATGAAGCCGTGGCACGCCTGAAGCTCGGCGTCCTTCGCACGATTTTTGAAGCGGGTCGAAAAAGCCCTAACGTCGCATTCGAGGAGTTCGTCAGCAAGGGCGGTGAAAGCCTGCGTCTTCATGCCCTGTTCGAGACGTTGTCATTAGTTCAGTCCGCGCGCGGTTCAGGCGCCGGCTGGGCCTCGTGGCCATCGGAATATCGATCGCCCCACACCAGAGCCGTCGTTGCTTTCGAAAGGGAGCATCAGGCTGATATCGAGTTCCATCAATGGCTGCAGTGGCTCGCCCATGTGCAGCTATGCGAGGCCCAGGAATGCTGCCGCAAGGCCAATATGCGGATCGGCCTCTATCTTGATATCGCAGTTGGCGAAGCACTGGACGGATCGGCCACCTGGAGCGAGGAAACCTCCTATGTGGCTGGGGCAGCTGTGGGCAATCCGCCCGAGCCCTTCGCAACGCAGGGGCAGGACTGGAAACTGGCGGCCTTGCACCCTGATAGGATCACGGCCGGTGAACCCTCCGCCTTTACCCGCCTGATGAGAGCTCCGATGCGGTATGCTGGCGCCATCAGGATCGATCATGCCGCCGCCTTCGCTAGGCTGTATCTCGTTCCCACCAATGCCACCCCGGCAGACGGCGCCTATGTCCGTTATCCCGTCGATGACATGCTGGAAGAGCTGGCGAACATCTCGCGCCATTACAAGTGCCTGGTCATCGGCGAAGACCTCGGCGAGATTGCAAGTGGGCTTCGCGAGGACCTCGCCTTGGCCGGCGTCCTTTCCTATCGCATCCTGTCCTACGAGCAGACAGAGGAAGGCTTCGTTCTTCCGGAACACTACCCGCAGCTCGCACTTGCCTGCGTCTCCACGCACGATCATCAGACCTTCGCCGGATGGTGGAAGGGCGCCGACATCGCGCTTCGACTGGAACATGAGCTTGTGTCGGAAGAAACGACCATTCAACATCAAGACAACCGCATCGAAGAGCGCAAACGGGTGCTGGAGGCTTTTTCAGCTTTGGGTCTTGTCGGCTCAGATGCAGGTCCACGGGCCAGCGAGCTGGAACAGCTCGCCATGGCCGCGCATGAATTCATCGCCATGACGCCCTCAATGCTGGCCTCCGTTCGTCTGGCGGATCTGACGGATGAACCCTCACCGACCAATATTCCCGGCACCGACAGGACTTATCCGAACTGGAGGCCGAAGCTCTCGGTCGACCTAGAGGATCTGGAAAAACATCCGCGCGTTCGACGTGTCGCCGCAATCATGAACCGGTATCGTCCACGCCATGCCAGGAGATCCAAGGGCGAGCCTACACTGATTTGATGCTCTCGTATCGTCTCGCGCTCGCCAGTAGAGGAGGGTGGATTGTCGGCCGGATTTGCGGACGCGCTGCCATCACCCTGGCGTGATCCCGAGCGAGATACCTGAGCGGAATATCGAAGCCTTGCTTCTGGCTACCCTGCCGGCGCCTTAGCGGCCGGACCTTAAGGCCTCCGTCGTAGGGGATCATCGAATGCACGCCTCCTCATGACTCTTGCGTTTGGTTCCGCGAGAGCCAATTTCCTTGTGCGCTGGAGGCTGTCTCAGGGGTCTGGGTCGCGATGTTGAGCCGTCCATCGCCTCAGGCGTGCCATGTCCCGATCACGGCGGCTTCTCCGGGACCGGCGCAATGATCGTTCGCATCCATTGACGGGCGAACCTGTTGGTCTTGCCGGCGAGAGCGGTCGGCATTCTATTAAAACCGTGCACCGCTTCAGGAACGAGGATACAACGAACATCTCCTCCGGCGCGCCTCCAGTGTCGGAAGACCTCGATACTGTCATCGGCGATTGGATCGAGGCAGCCTGCGATCAGGAGGGCCTGGGGAAGTCCCTCGAAATTGCCCTCAGCCGGTCCGCGCCGCTTTTCCTCGGGCAGTGATGGCGTCAAGCGGCGCAGATTTTCAAGGGCTGAAGGTCCATCGATGAGCAGGCTTTCGGGGGTGCTTTGTCGAAGGCTAGGCGCACCCTTTAGATCGAACGCCCCGCATATGGCATAAAATCCCTTGACCACATGCCCGCAACCGACGGCACGGAGATGGAACATGGCTTCCATTGCGAGATGAGCGCCCGATGACTCACCCGAAAGCACGATATGTGGAACGCCGAAACGAGCAATGTCCGTCGCTAGCCACTGAGTGGCTGCCAGGGCGTCCTCAAGCGTTCTCGCAAGATTATCATCCGTCGCATTGCGGAAATCGATGACGGCAACGGCGGCACCACAGTCGGCGGCGATCTGGCTCGCCAACCGATCTTCCAGCCGCGCATCACCCATGACCCAGGCGCCACCATGGAAATGGACAACAAGCGCGCGCGCCCGACCAGAAGGATGGGTAACACGGATGGACAGCGGGCGGTCCGGCATTGTGAGGACCGACACCTGCGAGCGTAGGCGCCTGACATCGGGGGTCAGTGTATGCCAGGTTCTCGTCGCAATCTCAACGAGGCGCGCATTCCAGCGGCGGCCCGTTTTGAACCGGGGCAACCACGACAGAAGCCGGTTGAACCGGCGCGCCTGTCGCAGATCCTCTTGCGATAGGTCAAGGGGGCAGTCCACGCGGTCTCCTGCAGCTTGGCGTTTCGCTCTCGGAACCTGGAGGTCTTACGATTGTTCCTGATGCGGTGGCAAAAGCTCATACGTGCGATCGACCTGGTCGTGCCGACCAGCGAGAGCGGGATCAAGAAAATCGCGAAGGCTGGCTGGACGGTTGTCGCGCAAAAGTCTGTGCCTGAGGCACGCCGTCGGCTCCGCACCGGCGTGATCTAAGTCGGCAATATCCTCGACGCTGATCAGGTGTCACAGATGATGGCAGGAGGCCATGATATCCCTCATACCTGGACGCTCTGCAACGTCATTCGAAGGATCGCGATCACGCAGACGATGCATACCGACCAGGTAAAGAAGGAGTTGAGGAAGAGTAGCGCGAGCTTGCGCATGTGACTATGGATATAATCCTCGATGATTGCGCGCATGCCGATATCCATATGGATCGCGCTGAGTACGATGAAGCCTGTGAGGGTAGGCGCAATCCAGAAACTGCCCATGGATGCGATCACGAGCTCTCGGTCACGCCCGAAGAGGAAAATCCCAACGCCGATCATATACGGCGTCAGAAGGCCAAGGGCGAGCCCGGACGCCTGTTTGAGCACATAGGATCGCGTCCCGCCTTTCGCAGAGCCCAGACCCCTCACCCGTCCGAGGGGTGTTGTCATCGCCTCCTCCCCTTGCGTCCCGCGCAATCTGGGGAGTGGGCATGACAAACGCCTTCACCTGAGGCGTCAAGCCTTCTTTTATGACCTCGCCGCTTCCGTAAGGTGACCGACAAAGCGAGAGACTGAGCATTCTCCCAGGCGGCCGGCCGAATAAACGTCGCCCTTCGGTCCGTATCCTCATCCCGCAGCAATACTCAGGAAGGCGACTGACGCTCTCCTACAAGGATGAAATATGTCCGGACGTTGCTGAACCGGCAGCGAGTGCCTTGGCTGAGCACGTTCAAATGGCGACAGGACAGGTCCGACGTCTATTTGATTGCGATCTCCCTATCCTTCAGGCCTGACTTGAGCCTGTCGATCAGGTCATGGCGGGTTTCCGTCCATTCCCCGGTTGCCGCCCAATATTCAACCTTGAGGGTCGTCTTTTCGGCTGACAGGTCATCGGAATAGACGCGTGGCAACGGCTCGCGGCGAACACGAGTGTCGGAGGCGATGATGTCGAGCAGCGTCCGTTTCGCGAGATCGACATCGGCATCGTTGCCGACGGCGATAGACAGTTCCTGCCTCCTTTCCGGCTCCCGGCTGTGGTTGACGATCGGCGTGTTCCACAAGGTCGAGTTGGGAGCGAGCAGATATAGACCATCGGCTGTCCGCAGCTCGGTGGCAAACAGCCCCACTTCGATAATCTTGCCCTTGATGTTCGAAGTTTCGATATATTCCCCAACCCGAAAAGGACGCAGGACGAGAAGCATGATCCCGGCTGCGATGTTCTGCAGCGTGCCCTGAAGAGCAAGACCAATGGCAAGGCCGGCAGCGCCGAGCGCGGCGACGATAGAGGCGGTATGAACGCCGAATTGTCCCAGGACCATCACGAAGACGAGGATCAGGAGGCCGTAATGCAGGACATTTTCAAAGAAGCGGGCCAAGGTCTCGTCAATGCCGTGAATGCGTGAGAGGCCCTTGTAGGCCCACCGGCTCACGAATCCCGAAAGTATCCATCCGCCCACGAGCAGCACCAGGGCACCCGCAAGTGACAGACCATAGTGTATGGCAAGCGTGCCCAACTGGGCGATCGCGGTCGGCGTGGCGGCAATTGATTCCGCTGTTGTTTCCATAATCTGCCTTTCCATCTGCGTGACGCAGCCCTCGCGTGGCGGCCGCGTTGCCGCTAATCTCAACAGGGCCGCGCGCCCCTGCGATAAACTTCATGAAGGGCGCGGATGCCTCGCCAGAAACTTGAAGGCCCGCCGAAAAGTTCCGGCCCGAAACCCCGAGCGCCTGCGCGTGCAGGTCGTTTTCGAGCGCTAATGCCGCTGCCCACCAGGTGGGTTCGACGGCCTCCAGAACCCCGTCGCAAGCCGGTTGGCGCGTCCTATGCAGGAGCTACTCTGCCCATAGAATCATAAAGGGCTCATCCTCCCGCAGATCGACCGTAATGGTCTTCGCGAGTGGAACCCTGGCGCCGCTCCACAGGTTGCGATAGGTACGGTCCGCAAGGACCGGCGGCAGAGCAATCTCCGGCTGGGCCAGACGCAGCACCTGCGACGTTGCGGGCGCATGCAGCACGTTGACGACAAGCCGGGGTGCGACGACGATCAGGGCATGATCTGAATCGGCCCGCGCGAAGGCCACTATCCGATGCGCGCCATCCCCAGTGGCAGCCAAGGGCAGATAGTCACCTTTTCTGAAGAGGCCGGGCGCCTGATGTCGAAGGCCAAGCAGCGCCGAGACGAGTTGCTGCTTGAAACCGGCTGTCTGCCAATCGGTATTGCCGCCGTCTGATCCGACAACGTGAGACGGGAGCTGCTCTTCTAACGCCTCGAATTCCGGCTCGCGGCGGTTATCGGGGTCGACGAGGCTGAAATCGTGGCCCTCGCTTCCCTGGTAGATGTCGGCGACACCTGGTGCCGCCAGTTTGATTAGCGTCTGGGTGAGGCTGTTTGCGAGGCCCGCGCGAATAAAGGGTTGCAGCGTATCCACGAAATCGGTCCTGAACCCTCTGTTGTCGGGGGACAGGAGTGCGCGGGCGTAGTCGAGGACGGCTGCCTCGTAGGCGTCGTTCACCTCACCCCAGTTCGTGCGCAGTTTGGCCTCCCGCAACGCCTTTTCAAGATAGGGCAGGAAGCGTTCTTGAAGCTCCTGGATGCCTTCGTCGTCATCCGCGACAAGGCCGACAGGCCAGACCCCGGCGAGTGCCTGGTAGATCATCCATTCGACTGCCGGCTCCGGCGCCGGGCCGTCGGGTAGATGCTGGACGTTGGCCCGGCTCATGCCGCGCCAGCGGTCAAGCGCCTCCACCCAGATGCCGGGAGCCTCGGCGAGGCTGTAAAGGCGCGCGCGGGCGTCTTCGCCGCGCTTGGTGTCATGCGTCGACGTCGCGGACAGGCCGTCGGGTTGGGTGGCGAGCCGTTCGGACATCTCAGCATGGAAGCGTTCAACTGAGAAGCTGCGCGGCATCGGCTCCGCACCCACCTCGTTGAGCGCCAACACCGCACTGTGCCGGTAAAACAGTGTGTCTTCCAGCGATTTGGCCATCAACGGTCCGGTCAGCTGCTGGAATCGCGTGCGAAACTCCACAGCTGCAGCCGATGCAAATCGGGCGTCATCTTCCTTCAGGATGCGTGCGATGAAGGCGACGGTCTCGAGATCGGCATCGCCGGGCTCGCGTCGAACCGCGCCCAGCACCTGGTCGAGCATGGAACGACTTTCCGGCGGCAATCCACGGGAGCTGCCATAAGTTCGATAAACGGGAAAAGCAACCAGCAGCTCGCGCAGTCCCCTCCGTAGCGCGCTGTCGGATAGAGACGGATGAGGCGGCTCCTTCGCGCTGATTTCCAGCACGAGAGCAAGGAGGGTGGAGAACTCGCCGGCGAAATTCTTGTCCACCATCAGCAGTTTCGCCTCGCGCAATTCCTGCTTGAGGTCCACCAACGCGCCCGTCGAATGGGCATAAGCGTCACGCAGCTCGCTAAGGCCGATGGCGTCGACCAGCGCCTGACTGACGGATGAAATGAATTCATAACCGGTGGTGCCGGCGACCGGCCAGTCTCGCGGAAGACGCTCGCCATGGCCGAGGATCTTTTCGACGGTGATATAGCAGGCGGGCCCCGTCTTCGATCGCAATCGGCGCAGATAGGAGGCTGGATCCGCCAGTCCGTCGATGTGATCGACGCGCAAGCCGTCCACCACCCCGTCACGAACCAGCTCCAGGACGAGGCGATGGGCATCGTCAAAGACCATTTCGTCTTCAACCCGGAGCCCGACAAGCCCGGTGATCTCGAAGAAGCGGCGATAGGACAGGTCGCTAGCCGCATCCCGCCAGGACATCAGCCGATAGGGTTGCTGATCGTGGAGCCGGGCGATGCCCGCCTTGTCCGATGTCTGCAGGACGGCACTTTCGCGGCCGGCATAGCTGTCCGGGATGATTGGATAGAAGCTGTCGAAATAGGCGAGCGCCGGCTTGCCGCTTCGAGGATCGGCTTTTACCGACAAATCACCCGCCGCAATGACCCTTTCGAAACTGTCGCCTAGAGATGGCAAGGTCAGGCGGCGCGACCAGTCAATGTCGAAGTGGCGGGCAAACCGGCTCTTCTCGCCAAACTCGATGACGTCGCGCCACCAGGTATTCTCCAATGACGCTGCCATATGGTTCGGCACGATGTCGAGAATGAGCCCAAGCCCCTCTGCCTTGAGCGCCCCGATCATGCGGTCAAATCCGTCGCGGCCGCCGATCGCCGGGTCGATTTCATTGGCATCGGTCACGTCGTAACCATGCGTGGAGCCGGACGCGGCCTTGAAGATCGGCGAGGCGTAAAGATGGCTGATGCCAAGGCGTCTGAGATAGGGCGCAAGCGCACCCGCGCGATCAAACGTCATGCCGTTGCGAAATTGAACTCGATAGGTAGCTGTCGGAATGGTCATGGAAGGCCTTCGGATGAGAATGAAGAAGGTTTGAAACCTGTCGCAGGAAACCCTCGGCGCGTGCTCTTGTTCCCGATCCTGGTGTTTCCAGGCGAAAGCCGAAACGTCGACGCGCAGCGGTGGGTCGCAGGTCGCAATCCGGCTATCAGCATGACGGCGTTGGCACCTTAAGAAGAGGCTTTTGGCGTCGTCCGTCGCGCGGCCAAGCTTCCTCGCGCTCGCCATAGCCTCGCCAGCCAAGTGCCGCTGCGTACGCTAGCGAACGATCGTTAGCCTTTGGGAACCAGTCACGGGCACTCAGGTTCGGTGATGAGGTGACAGGAGAACGACGATGCATTCGGCATACTGGATGACGATCTTTTCAGCTATCACGCTGGCGAGCTGGATGGCTGCCGGGGCGACGGCGATCTTCGGCGTTCACAAGGAGGTTAGGCATCCGGCCGCAACCCATGCCGCTGAATGGCTGATGGCAGGTTTCATGCTCATTGGCGCAACCTCCGTCACGATGATCATTCTGCTCTCGGCGCTGTCGTGACAAGTGTCAGCCCCCGTATTCCGCCGGTCTTTCCCTTCTCCGCAGGATTCTGTCTTGGTGTCGGTCTCGGCGGATATTTCGATGGCGTCGTGTTTCACCAACTCCTGCAATGGCACCATCTCTTCAGTTCCTGGTATCCGATCGCGTCGGTCGAGGACCTGCAGTTCAACACATTCTGGGACGGCGCGTTCCACTCGGTCACCTATCTGTTCATCCTGGCTGGCCTTTTTCGCCTGTGGCGCGCGGCGCGTCTTGTTCACTTCAGGTGGTCGACCCGGTGCCTGACGGCCTCCATCTTGACCGGATTTGGCACCTTCAATCTCATCGAAGGCCTTGTCGACCACCAGATGTTGGGCATCCACCACGTCAATGAGACCGTTCTCCGTACGAACTGGCTGTACTGGGATATCGCCTTCCTGGCCTGGGGCGGAGCCATGATGCTGATAGGCCTGTTGTCGTGGAGGCACATCCATGCGTGAAAT
Organism: Sinorhizobium sp. B11; assembly: GCA_039725955.1. NCBI lineage: Bacteria > Pseudomonadati > Pseudomonadota > Alphaproteobacteria > Hyphomicrobiales > Rhizobiaceae > Sinorhizobium > Sinorhizobium sp. B11. Next base: position 343,547 of record CP091035.1, on the reverse strand, counting down.
CGGAGCCGTCCTTTTGAAAGAGGCGCTGACAGCGTCGATCTGGGCATCCTTCGGCCTCGGGGTCCTTGCCGCCACGCGGCCGGTCTGGTCCCATTTTCTGTTCGCAGAAACCGTCGCTTGCCGACCGGCTTTCCCTTCGCTGTCTCGGCTTTTAAGCGGTGAATGCAGCCACTTGCCCGCATCACGAGCGTCAGCCCAGGCGCCTGGGGTCATCGAACATGAGGCAGGCAGCGCCGCCCGCCGTTGGTTATCGCTCGATCGTGCCGTTTCTCCGTATCTTTCTTTGTAGAAGGAGTATGCCGTAAAGCAGCGCTTCAGCGGTGGGAGGACAGCCCGGCACGTAGATATCGATGGGCACGACGCGGTCGCAGCCGCGCACCAATGTCGGCAGGATCAGATGCTGCGGTTAAGACAATGAAGAGGCGGGGAACATCACCTGTCCATAAATGTTATGACTAGATGAAAGGAGACCGATCATGGGAATGAACAAGCCAAAGGATGGTGCCCCCGGCACGACGGATCAGTCGCCGCGCTGGGAAGGTCCGCAGGAAAACACCCCGAAAGGCTATCTGCCCGCCAAGGACAATCCGGACCTGTCTGAAGATGCCAACGGCGAAACCAATGCAGATCCCGAGGTGAAGAAGATCTCGGATGGATACAAGCAAAAGGGCGAATGATATGTCCGATGTCAGGAAAGATGCCCAGGGCCAGTTCGCACCATCGCAGGCCGATCGCAGGGCAACAGGCGTTGCCAGTGCCAAGCCGACTGTGATCACCGGCTCCGAGGACGCGACCGCCCACAAGACCCCGCCGGGCGATAAGCCGGTGAAGGAGTGGGATGTCAATCACGATCCGTCGAGTTCGAATGAAGGCGACATGCGCTAGGTCGGACATCCATTTCCAGCTCGCCGCGGGCCTGATGCGCGCCGAGATCGATAGCGTCCTGTGCACCAAGGCTGGACCGATTTGCCACCAGGCCTTGGCTATCCCTTTTTACTTATGAAACAAGGCTCGGCGGGATTTTCAGGAGCATTTCATGTCAGACGGCAATCAGGGACCTGAATGGTGGTTCGCCTGGGTCGGAGCGACCAACACCAACCTTGGAATGGCACGGTTTTTGGCTCTTCCTCTTGGCTTCATCGTGATATTTGGAACGGTCATGTGGCTGGTTTTGTCATCCACATGATCCTCTGCTGCACGAAAGCAGCAGCTTAAGCTTCGATCAGACCATGGTCGGCTTGAGATCGGCTGGAGAGGTGGAATTCCGACGCGCAAGCCACGAGCGGGCGTGAAATGCGCCACACCCTCCCTGCTTTTTTCGTCGCTGACGATATGCGACCACGCTAGATCCTAGTCGTTTCTAAAAACGTCGGGCAGGTAATGACGGTCGATGATTGCCAGTGTCCGGTCGCGGCGAATGACATAGGTCTCCTCGACCCGCCGTCCCCATTCGTCTGTAAAGTCGTGGGGAAAAGTGGACCCGATCGGGGAACGGATCAATCTGGCGTGGGGCTGGCCCCTGTAGGTGATGCTGCCGACAATAGGAGAGAGCCCCTCGCCGTTTAGGTTCGAGGCGCACCCAGTCAGCCAACCAAGGCACAGGATGGTGGTCGCGATAATTTTCATGATGACTTCCGGTGTGAATATGACTGGCTGGCGAGACGTAAGGGCAGCCGTGCATCGCGGAAAGGGCAACCATCCTGTTTCGGCTCGCGGTTGGCGGTGGGACCGATGTTTTATCCCAGACACGGCGTCGTTTCAGGCCCCGACCTCTTTTACGACAGGCGCCTCGGCCTGAGGGGAAACAGAGGACCTTCAGATGCAGGAAGGGCCGCAGATTATCCTACCTGCGGCCCTTATTGCTAGATCATCACTTCGCCGCCCGTAACCGGGATGACGGCACCCGTCATATAGCTGCCGAGGTCGCTTGCCAGAAGCACGTAGGCACCTGCCAGTTCGGCAGGCTGGCCGGCGCGGCCGATCAGCGTTTGCTCACCGAACTTGGCCGCCTTTTCCGCCGGCATTGTCGAAGGGATGAGAGGCGTCCAGATTGGACCGGGTGCTACGGCATTTACCCGGATCCCTTTGTCGGCGACCATTTCAGCCAGGCCGGCGGTGAAATTCAGCACCGCGCCTTTCGTGGATGCATAGGCGAGGAGTTGCGGCGAGGGCTGGCGCGACTGGATCGAGGTCGTGTTGATGATGGCGCTTCCTGGCCGCATGTGCGGAACCGCTGCCTTCGACAGGAAGAAGGGGGCATAGACGTTGGTGCGGAAGGTTTCGTCCCATTCGGCGGCAGAAATGTCGCCGATGTCCGCGTAGGTGCGCTGGAAGGCAGCGTTGTTGACAAGGATGTCGATCCTCCCTAGTCCGGCGACCGCCTGTTCGATCAAGGCCTTGCAATGGTCTTCCGACTTGATGTCTCCGGGCGCGAGAACCGGCCTGCGTCCCGCTTGCTCGACCCACCTGGCCGTGTCACGGGCGTCCTCCTCCTCGTTGAGGTAGGAAATGATGATATCTGCTCCCTCGCGCGCGAACGCGATCGCCACGGCTTTTCCGATACCGGAATCGGCGCCGGTGATCAGCGCGACCTTGCCCTCAAGCTTGCCGCTGCCTTTGTAGGACTGTTCACCGTGATCGGGGACAGGCTGCATCTTTGCCGTGCTGCCCGGCGGCTGTTGCTGCTGTTCCGGATAAGGGGGCTTCGGGCGCCGGATTTCTTCTGACATGTCGATCTCCTCATAGGTTGCACAGGCCAAACAGACGGGCTCCCCCAATGTTCCTTTCGCGCAAGGGCCCGCTCGACATTTACCGGCGGCCGGCTTTTGTCGGCGACAGTGCCAGTTCGATGCGTCCCCCATACGTTCTGGGGCAGCGGCCCTATCGATTGTCTTCGGACCGACATCAAGTGCCGCGCAAACCGTGGTGGCGCCAGTCGTTTTGTTCTTTGGCTAAAACGGGACCTGCGTGATCAGCAGCAGGGCGTTGATGGCCAGCGCCGCGGCAAGGACCATAGCAAAAAGGCGCGGGTACTCTTCCATCCTGTCTGCCGATCTCTGTTGCCCGGCCGTGCCGTGATCACGGAATGCAAACCTTCGGGCCAGATCTTCTATGGTTGCATCTGCATCATCTTTACCATCGGCATCATGTTCTGCGTCAGATGATCCATGATCCAGATCGAGCCGAGGACAATCAGAAAGACCACCATAACCCCGAAAACCGGAGCGGCCGACGCGAGGCGGCGCAGATGCGGACAGCAGCATCGACGCGGTTTTTTGTGTGGCCTGCACTTCCCCCTGATGATGATCGGCTCCTGTCGGCATTGGCGTACCGTCGTTCCGGCGGTTTTTCAAAGGGATCAGCCCGGAACATTTTCCATCTGCGCCGGTTTGAGACGCAGCAGGAGGAGGGCGCGCAGCTGTGGCCTATGTCGGATCGCAGGAAGGTAGCCGTCGAGACCTGCCAAGACGCTTGGTAAGGCTGCGGTGCTGGCTTCTTTTGATCTGCGCGCTTATCGCAGTCGTTGCATGCGCCGCAACCTGGCAGCTGACGGCGCCGCGTCTGGCCTTTGAGCGTCCGCCGCCGGATCTCGTCCAAGGCAATGTCGAGCGTGGCAGGATTGTTTTTTTTGCCGGCGGCTGCGCCTCCTGCCACGCTTCCCCCGGCCAACCGGACCGGTTGCGCCTGGGTGGCGGCTTTGCTTTGGCCTCACCCTATGGCATCTTTCGGGTGCCCAACATTTCCCCTGACCGGCAAGCCGGGATCGGCTCCTGGTCGGTGACGGATCTCGCCAATGCACTTCTGTCGGGCGTCTCGCCAGACAAGGCGCATTATTATCCTGCCTTTCCCTATTCAAGTTATACCGGCATGACGCTCGAGGACGTCAGAGATCTCTACGCCTTCCTGCAGAGCCTGGAGCCGGTGCCGGATCGCTCGAAACCGCATGAGCTGGCGCTGCCTTTTCGCATCAGGCGCTTCGTCGGTTTCTGGAAACTGTTGTTTTTCAGGCCGCGCCATGTCGAAGACGCTCGCGCCGGCCAGCCGGTCAGCGATCGTGGCAGATATCTGGTGGAGGTCCTTGGTCATTGCGCCGAATGCCATTGCACCCATAATGCCTTCGGAGCCGTCAAGCCGTCGACGCGCTTTGCCGGCGGAGCGAATGTCGACGGTGTCGGTTTCATCCCCAACATTACGCCGCAGCGGCTGGCATCCTGGTCTGTCCAAGACTTTGCCGAAATGCTCAAGAGCGGAAAGACGCCCGATCATGGCCAAATCGGATGGTCGATGGCTGACGTGGTCGAAAATACCGCCGAGTTGTCGCAAGACGACCGCCTCGCCATTGCGAGCTACCTGAAGTCGCTGCCGCCCAAGGATACGCCGAAACCGTGAAAGGCCGCCTTCAGTGGGCGTAGAGATAGGCGGCAATATCACGGGCCTCGGCCGGCGTGATACCAGTGACAGGCATGGCTGTTCTCGGAGAGTAAGCCGGCGGCGTGACAATCCAGCCAACGAGGTTGTCGGGTGTGTTGTTGAGAACGCCGGCTATATAGACCCGTTCGGATAGTCCGCTTAATGACCCGCCGACCTTGCCATCCGCGCCGGCAACGCCCGGAATCGTATGGCATCCGCTGCAGCCATATTGACGGAAGAGGGCCGGGGCCCGCCGCGGATCTCCTCCTGTCATTGCGATCGCCGACGCCACCTGTTGCGAGCGTTTCTGGAAGCTGTTGATACCGACCATGGCGCCAAGGAAAACGAGGGTAAGGGCGGCCGGCACGAATAGGCCCAGCCACAGGTCAATGGTGGGCTGCTTGGGTTCCATCGGGGCCTCCTTTGGCGGAATTGTGGATCCAGAGGGCCGTCAGCGCCAGGGCTGCGCCAGCATAGACGATGCCAGCTGGCACCCACATGATCAGGCCGGCGATCTGCTGGTCCTCGAGCGGGGTCATGCCCCATGCCGACGCGTCGCGCGTCTCAAACTGATAGCGCACATCCGGCGCCAGCGTGATCAGCGCTCCAAGCAGGCTCATGTGCATCATGGTGACAAAGAGATGCCACACGGCCATCCCCCTGTTGGCCGTCCAAAGAACCGCCCACCAGAATATCAAGGCGCTCAGGAAGAAGCTCATATGCTGCAGCCGGTGAAGAGCAATGTTTGTGACCGCTGCGTCGAAAACCGGTGGCGCGTGCCAGGCCCATATCGCCATGCCGTGCAAAAAGGTGGCGAGCGTACCGCCTGTAAGCCGTGACCAGGTTGAACGCAACGGCGTCGATCCGACAACCTTTGCGCATAATGCTCGGGCCACCCGCGGCAGTCCCCAGAGGATGAGGGCGAGTGGACGCGAAAGCACCATCAAGGGGGCGGCGAGAGCCATGATGAGCTCGTGTTCGATCATGTGCATGCTGAAAAGCTTCTCGCCAAGCTCGTGCAGCGGCGATACGAGGGCGAATGTCAGCACGCTCCAGCCCGACCAGAAGCTCAACGAGCTGCGAGCAAGCCTGCGCTGGCCGCGGCGGCTGCGGTGGCCGAGTTTGCGCTGCCCCTGACCATAGAGCAGTGCGATGATCACGAGCGGTGTGACGATCCACGGATCGAGCGTCAAGGACAGGGCCGGATGGGGATGACCGTCATGGGCAAACGCCGTTGCCGGGATCAGCATGATGAACGGGACCGTCAAGGCCAAGATGACCGGACACCTTTTCATAGCCTCGGGATCCAGTAGATGCAGCCGTAGAGCGGCAGCCAGGTCGCAACCACGAAGTTCCAGTAGAGGGCGTTATCCTCCACGTCCCCGTAGCGGCGCAGGTTGTCGCCGTGGCGCGAAAACATCAAGCAGGTCAAAACCAGCGTATCGGCGAGATCGGTCAGGATATGGGTCGTGTGCAGGCCGAGCATGACCCACAGGATCGACCCGTAGGCATTGTCGTCCCAGCGTATGTTAATGGCTGGGAACTCGAAGATGCGCGGCACGAGGGGCACGATGCCGAAGATCGACATGATCACGAGCCCGATCCTGACCTTGCGAAGGTCGCGCTGTCCGGCCCAGCGCGTGACAAGCAGGTTCGGAACAAGGCTTGCCAGAAGCAGAACCGTGAGAATGGTCCCAGGCAACAGGTCCGGCGGCGGCGCGTTCAACGGCCAGGACGGCGCGTTGGCCATGAGGTAGAGATAGACGGCGATCGCCAGCGCAAAACCGCTGCCCTCGATCAGCATGAAGGCGCTCGTACCCCAAAAGGTCAAGCTGGCCGTGCCGGTCGCATGCAGGGGAAGATGCGACAGATCGAGAACGACTTTCTCCTTCATGATTCATCCTCCGGCGTTCGCTTCGGCCAAAACCAGCAGGTCAGGGCGATTGCGATCGGAACAGCGCCCCAGACCACCGCCCAGGCGCTGAACATCGAACCGATCAGCATGACGGTCGTTGCGAGCGCCGCCACGAGCGGCCAGATCGAATCTGCCGGTGAGGATTCGCGCGCTTCAGGTTCGGCTGCAACAACGCTGCTGACGACGAGTTCGCGTCGGTCGACCCGCAGACCGGTGGCGACCGGCAGTTCCGATGACGCCCGCCAGAGGGGGTCGCGTGACTGCACGACAGGAATGCGGGCGAAGTTATAGGGCGGCGGCGGTGAGGCAGTCGCCCATTCGAGCGAAGCGCAATTCCAGGGATTGGGGCCGGCGACCTTTCCGCTGCGCAGACTGCGGATGGCATCGATGAAGAACAGGCCGAAACCAGCAGCCAGAACGAATGCGCTGACGCTGACAAAGAGGTTCATGCCGGACCAGGGAAGTTCCGGCGGATAGGTATAGACCCTGCGCGGCATGCCCGCGAGGCCAAGAATATGCATCGGAAAAAAAGTCAGGTGAAAGCCCGCGAAAATCAGGCCAAAGACGATGCGCCCAAGCTTTTCGCTCATCATCCGGCCTGTCATCTTGGGAAACCAGTAATAAATGGCACCCACCAGAGGAAACACAGCGCCCCCAACGAGGACGTAGTGAAAATGCGCTACGACGAAGTAGGTGTCGTGGACCTGCGTGTCGAGCGGCACGGATGCGACCATCACTCCGGTCATCCCACCCATCACGAAGGTGATGAGAAAGCCGATGACGAACAGCATCGGCGTCTTGAAGATCGGTCTGCCGCTCCACAAGGTCGCGAGGAAGCAGAAGATCTGGGTGCCGGCCGGGATGGCGATAGCCATGCTCGAAGCGGTAAAGAAGCTGCTTCCCGAGGGCGGCAGCCCGGCCACGAACATGTGATGCACCCAAAGGCCGAAAGACAGGAGGCCTGTTGCGATCAGCGCCATGACAAGTGCCAGATATCCAAAGACAGGGCGCTGCGAAAACGGCGAGATCATCGCCGAGACCATGCCGACGGCCGGCAGGAAGATGATGTAGACTTCGGGGTGGCCGAAAAACCAGAAGAGGTGCTGCCACAAAAGCACGTCCCCCCTCTCGGCCGGATTGTAGAAATGCGTGCCGACCAGCCGGTCGAGGATAAGCGAGGAACTGGCGAACATGATCGCCGGCATCGCGATGATTACCAGGAAGGATGTTACCAGCATCGACCAGACAAAGACCGGAATGCGATCGAGGGACATGCCTGGCGCCCGCTGCTTGAACACGGTCACGACGATCTCGACGGCAACGGCAAGGGCCGACAGTTCGGTGAAGGTGATCATCTGAGCCCAGATGTCGGCGCGTTTTCCGGCGCCATATTCAGGACCCGATAGTGGCACATAAGCGAACCAGCCGACATCGGGGGCCGCGTCGAGCGCCACGGCGATCCAGAGAACGAGACCGCCGGCGAGGAAGATCCAGTAGGAGAATGCGTTGAGGCGTGGAAAGGCGATGTTGCGCGTGCCCACCATGAGTGGCACCAGGTAGACACCCATCGCTTCCATGACCGGCACCGCAAACAGGAACATCATGTTCGAGCCGTGCGTCGTGAAGATCTGATTATAGCGGTCGGCGCTGAGAAAGCGTGCTTCCGGAAAGGCGAGCTGCACGCGCATGATCAGGGCCAGGACGCCGCCAAGCGCCAGAAAAACGAAGGCGGTGACGATGTAACGCCGCGCGATGATCTTGTGATCGACGGTTGTCAGCGCGCCCCAGATGCCTTTTCCTGACTGCCATGTCCGGCGAAGGCGCGGTTCCAGCTCTTCCCGCTCGACCTCGACATCCAGAACCTGCGCGGTGGATGAGCTGTTCATCGCAATGTCTCCAGGAAAGCCGTCACCTGTCGAAGTTCCTCGCTCGTCATGGGGACCAGCGGCATGTTGTTGCCGGGCTTGATCGTCTGCGGGTCGGCAATCCAGGCGGCAAGCGAGCCGGCGCTATTTTGCAACACGCCGGCCGCAAGCATGCGCCTGGAGGCGACATGGGTCAGATCGGGACCCGATGTGCCCTTTGCCTCGGTACCACGGATCGTATGGCAGGCGGCGCACGGCTTGCGCATGAAGACGTCGCGCCCGGCAACGATGGCGGCGTCCTCCGACACGACAGCGCTCCGGCGCTGGCTGTCAAGCCATTGACGATAAGCCTCCGGTTCCTGCGCGACAACTTCGAGCGCCATGTGGGCGTGCTGGAGGCCGCAGAATTCGGCGCATTGGCCCCGGTAGATGCCAGACCTTTCAGCATGGAGCGTAATCGTATTGTCGCGGCCGGGCACAAGGTCCTGCTTGCCGGCAAGCGACGGAACCCAGAAGGAGTGGATGACGTCGGTGGCCTGCAAGCGCAGGCGCACATCCTGGCCGACGGGAATGTGCAGTTCGTTTGCCGTCTGAAATCCCAGCGAACTATCGTCGCCGTCATAGTCGAAACGCCACCACCATTGCTCGCCACGCACGAGGATGGCAGCGGAGGATGCCTCTTTATATTCCGGGAACCGGTCGGACGTGAAGCTTACCACCGTCAGCAGGACGATAATTGCCGCGGTCGAAAGGATGGCCACCGTCACGACCACCGAGATCTGCCGCTCCTGCGCGCCCTCGCTGTCCTCCCGGCTTGGCTTGCGCAGAAGCGACCAGACCAGCGCCCCCATGACGAGGAAAAAGACGCTCGTGCAGACAAAGACGAAGACGAGGATGATGTGGAGGAGGTCGGTGGCCGCCGGCCCCCTTGGATCGAGCGCCGACTGCGCTCCGGTGCATCCTGACAGCAACCCCGCAAGAAGGACACACGATACGATCGCTGCCTGTTTCATTGTCGACGATCCAGTCGCCGCATGCCGACTGGTCCCTCTTGGAACAAACCCGCCGCGGGCGCCCTGTTTTCGGCCGGCCTGCTGTTCTTCTCGTCGTTGCGGGCCGGCGCGGTATATTTTGCCTGATATGCTCCAACCGTTCTGAGATAACCGGCAAGCTGCCAGATCTCGTCGATGGTCATGCGATTTGCGAACGCCGGCATGCCATGCGGGCGACCATCGCGTATGGACGCTACCAGTGTTTCGATCTCTGGTCCGTAGGACCACCATCCGTCGAGAAAGGACGGTCCGCTGAGCCCGCGGCCGTCGCCGTGGCAGGCCGGGCAGCCGAACCAGGTATAAAGCCGCTTGCCCTGGCTGAGATCATAGGCAGTGTTCTCATAGGGCATTCCGATTGCAAAATAGACATCGGGGGGCGTGCCGCCAATACCATTTGCCATTAGCCGGACATCATTCAAGGATGCAGAGACAGGGGGCGGCGCCCGATACTGACGTGGTTGCCGCATCCAGCCGAGCATCGCGCCGGCACAAGCCGCGCCGAGAAGGCAGAATGTCAACAGCAGCCAGCGCCGAGTAACCATTGGCATTGCTCATCTCGTCTGGCGTTGTCCCGCCGAAGCGGTCATCCGAACTGGCAACAGCTTATAGGACGGGGTCTTGGCCTTGGGATCGTGATGGTCCAGCGGAAACAGCGGATTGGCCTCCGGATAATAGGCAGCGCAGGAACCGGACGGGATCTGATAGGGAACCAGGGAAAAGCCCTCGACGCGGCGCAGCCGCTTTCCATCGACGGCAGTCGTCAGGTCGACGAGGTCGCCGGCGGCAAAGCCGAGACGCCGCATGTCGGCTTCGTTGACGAAGACCACGCGCCGCGTGCCCTTGATGCCCCTGTAGCGGTCGATAAAGCCGTAAATCGTCGTGTTGAACTGGTCGTTCGATCGCAATGTCAGTAGATTGAACGTCTCCTCACTGCCTGGCGTCAGCTCAAGCTCCGGAAAAAGCCGCTGCGGTGTGATGAAGTTTGCCTTGCCGTTCGGCGTCGTCCATTTACGTTCGCGCGCCGGAACCGATCGTGTGATGCCGCCCGGCTGGAACATCTTCAGATTGAAGTCCTTGAAGGTTTCCGGATAGGTCTGCTCGATGGCGTCGCGAATGCGCGAGTAGTCGCCGACCCAGCCATCCCAGTCGACGTTGCCCCTGCGCAGGCTTGCCTTGGCGATGCCCGCAATGATTGCGGGCTCGGACAGGAGGTCTGGACTTGCCGGCCTGGCACGACCACGTGAACCGTGAAAGTGGGCCGTGGAGCTTTCCGTCGACACGGCTTGCGGCCCGGACTGCTGTTCATCCACCTCGGTACGCCCAAGACAGGGCAGGAGATAGGCGACCTCGCCGTGGATCACATGGCTGCGATTGAGCTTGGTGGCGATCTGAACGGTCAGGCGAAGCTTTCTCCAGGCCGCTTCGACGGCTTCGGTATCGGGGACGGCGCGCAGGAAGTTGCCGCCAAGGCCGATAAAGGCACGTGCCTTGCCCTCGATGATCGCCTTGCAGGTGTCGATCGTCGATCGCCCCTCCGAACGTGGCGGCTCGAACTGATAGAGCTGTGACAGCTTGTCGAGCGGCACGAGCCCTGGTTTTTCGGTGATCCCCACAGTGCGTTGGCCCTGCACGTTGGAATGGCCGCGCACAGCACAGATATTGGCGCCAGGCTTGCCGATATTGCCGCGAAGAAGCGCGAGATTGGCAACCATCTGCACATTCTCGACCCCCATGACCTGCTGGGTCAGGCCCATGCCGTAGATGATGAGGACGGCCTTGGCATTGGCATAGATCTCTGCGGCTTCCCGCATCTGGGCCTGGCTGAGGCCGGACACATGTTCGAGCGCGCTCCAGTCGTGACGTCGACAGGCTTGGGCGAATTCCTCAAAGCCCGCCGTGTGGTCGTCGATGAAAACATGATCGAGAACATGCTTCTTGTCGGCGGCGGCCATCGAGGCGGCGAAGGCGACGTCGGCGGCATTGTCCGGATCCTTGGGAATAGCGTCTGTGCCGCTGATCCGGCTTGTCTTCGATTGCTTCAATGCGTCATCGGCCTCGACGAGAGCCTTGCAGACGCCGAAAAGCGCGGCGACGTCCCCGCCATTGCGCAGCTGATAGTAGTGAGAGGAAATCGGCGTCTTGTGCCCGGTCAACATCTGCGCCGGGTCCTGCGGGTTGATGAAATTTTCCAGCCCCGGTTCTGGCAGCGGGTTGAAGGTGACGATCTTCACGCCCCTTTCGACCGCCTCCTGCAGGTCATGCAGCATTCTCGGCGACGATGTGGCGACGTTCTGGGCGATATAGAAGATACAGTCGCAATTCTGGAAATCGGTGAGATCCGCGGTCCCGACGGTTGCTCCGATGCTCGTCGGCAGGCCGACGGACGTGCTTTCGTGGCACATGTTGGAGGAATCGGGCAGGTTGTTGGTGCCGTAAAGCCTTGCCAGCAGCTGGTACATGTAGGCCGTCTCCAGCGAGGCTCGCCCGGACGTATAGAAGTCCACTTCGTCAGGCAAAAGCGCCTGAAGCTCGGCACCGATTTCGACGAAGGCCGCCTCCCAGGCAATGGGCTCATAGCGATCGGTCTCGGCGTTCCAGCGCATCGGCTGCGTCAGCCGGCCGCGCTCTTCCAGATCATAGTCGCTCCAGGCCTCGAGCTCATGAAGAGTGGTCGAGGCGAAGAATTTTTGATCGGCGCGCCTGCTCGTCGCCTCCCAGGCGGTGGCCTTGGCGCCGCTTTCGCAAAATTCCAATGCGCGCGGCTTGGCGGGCTTTGCCCAGGCGCAGCTTGCGCACATGTAGCCGTCAGGCTTGTTGTGGTGCGACAGCAGCGACATGCCGGAGGTTACGACATGTTCGCGCACCAGAATTTCAGTAAGCGCGCGTGCCGAGCCCCATCCTCCGGCCGTTCGGTCGTGCGGTCCCAAAAGCGGTTCATCGTCCTGGCGTACCGACATGACTTTCTCTCCCTCTGTTGCCGTTCCGGCGCATTTATGTCTCACTCCCGCAGGTGGCGTTTGCGCCACCGCGCGCTGCTTTCTCGTTCACGGGCAAACAGAGCCTGCCCGTGGCAGATCGCCGCCGTCATCGCCACCTTCGGCCCGTTTCAAGGGGCGGTCTCATGCCGCGTTACTCATGGGCGATGCCGCACATGCCCCATCTCGACCTGTCCTAACCGGCCAGCCATCGAACTGTTCCGCGCGGGCAGAAAAATATCGGCGCACGATATAAAAAGCATCTCATCTTTTCGCTTCCTGCTGGTCTGGCCGCAGCCGGCCAGTCGACGCCGCAAATGTCGAGGAGGCTGATGAAGCGGCACTGGGGATCGTCCCGCAACAATCCAAGCAACTCGACGACATGATCGGCATCCGTGATAAGGGTCAACTCGTTCAACGGAAACTGTGTCGCGAGGACCGCTTCGGTCCGATTGGCAGAAAGGTGGTCAACCAGGGATGTATGCTACACTTGCATTATTTCTTGCATTGGAGCCTCCGGTTGCCGTCCAACAAGCGATGGCAGCACATGTTCCCGACGGATCAGGATTTCGATGTGGCGATGCAAGCCACACCGATAAGGCGGACGCGACTTCCAATCGGACACGCACTGGCGGGCTGGAGTTGATCAGAATGAAATTGACGTGTGCCGGTGAGGGTTGACGGCTTTTGAGGATCACTGTGGACGTTGATGCATTCGCGCAAACCGCTTGGCGGCGATTACCCGCTCGCTCCCTCCTTGTCGTCGAGCGCGGTAACGGCGATATGGCATTGCTGTCTGCGCTTGCAGCGATGATGGAGGCGGTCACCTCGCTGAGCGACGACATCAGGTGGATGAATCGGCCCGTGCGGGACTTGGCAGAGGTTAAAGATGCGCCGCGGAACAAACAGGCCTGCGCGCGGTTCGAGCGGACAGGGGAGGGCAGCAACCCGAAGCGGACAACAGGCGAACCGATGGGAGCATGGCCAGCGACACCAGGCTATACCGCCGCTCAGCTGAGCTGGCTCGCCTCGATGATATGAACGGCCCAACCTCCATCGGGCTGCCGAAATGACGAATGCGCAAGCGCTCCTCGAACCGTCGGGCGCTTGCGTTTGCACCCAGAGGCGCTAGGACGCTTGCTGTCTGTCCTCGAATGCAGAAGACCAGAATGATCCTAACGCTGAAGGGCGTCACAAAGTCCTACCCGACCGCCGAAGGGCGGGTCGATATCCTCAAGGGGATCGACCTTGACGTTGCAGCCGGAGAGGCGGTCGCGCTGACCGGGGAGTCTGGCAGCGGCAAGAGCACGCTTCTGCACCTTGCCGGCGGACTCGACCGGCCCGATGCCGGTCTTATCACCATGAACGGCGAAGATATCGGCGTCTTCGGCGATGCTGACAGGGCGAACTACCGTCGAACCGGGGTCGGCCTCGTGTTTCAGCAGTTCAACCTCATTCCGTCGCTCAGCGTATCGGCCAATATTTCCTTCCACGCCAGACTCGCCGGCCGCCATGATCGTGCCTGGGAGGAGCAGCTCATTTCCGCACTGGGGCTCCAAGACTTCATGGCGCGTTACCCCGAACAACTGTCTGGAGGCCAGCAGCAGCGCGTCGCCATCGGCCGGACGCTTGCCGCTAGGCCGCCCCTGATCCTGGCGGACGAACCGACCGGCAATCTCGATGAAGAAACCGGCGATCGTGTTCTCGAGCTGATGCTGGCGCTGGCTCGATCCGCCGGCTTGGCGCTGCTCTTCGTCACGCACTCGACGAGGCTGGCCGATCGCCTCGACCGGAAGGTCGTTCTGCGCGGTGGAAGGATCGTATCATGATGCTCTGGGGCATCCTGGCGCTTCTGTCGCATTGGCGACGCAGACCGATCCAGTTTCTAACCCTCATCTTGGGCATCGCATTGGCGACCGCGCTCTGGTCGGGCGTTCAGGCAATCAACGCCGAGGCCCGCGCAAGTTATGCCCGCGCTGCCGCGATGCTGGAGCAGGATGGGCTGTCGCAGCTCGTTTCGACGAGAGGTGACGGAATTTCCATTGCCACCTATGGCCGACTGCGACAGGCAGGCTGGGACGTGTCGCCGGTCATCGAGGGAATGGCGACGCTCGGCAAGGTGCGCCTGCGGCTTATCGGCATCGATACCCTGACGATGCCGCAGACCGGCTTGGCGTCCTCGATCGTCGGCAAACCCGATCTGTCCGCATTTTTGTCAGGCGAGCGGCTGGTCGTCTCGCCAGCCACCGCCGAGAGGCTGCGGGGCGAGACCGAAATGATGGTCAAGATCGCAGATCAGGTTCCGGAGGGAGCGGCTTTTCTGGATATCTCGGCAGCCGACACATTGCTTCGTGCGCGAGGCGCCATCAGCCGCCTGGTGATCGCGCCCGATCAAAAACCCGATCTGGCGCCGCTTGCCGCACTCGCTCCCGATCTCAGCATTCGCCAGAGAGAACAGGCAGATGTGGCGCGGCTGACCGACAGCTTTCATCTGAACCTGACAGCCTTCGGTTTCCTGTCCTTCACCGTCGGGCTATTTATCGTCTATTCGGCAACGGGCCTGGCCTTCGAAGAGAGGCGGGGAACATTTCGCACGCTGCGCTCGCTTGGCATTTCGCTTCGCGCGCTGACCGTCATGCTCTTGCTCGAGCTCGCAGCTTTCGCGTTGGTATCTGGCCTGATCGGTGTCGTCTTCGGCTACTTCATCGCCTCTGCCTTGATGCCGGGCGTAGCCGCGACACTGCGAGGTCTTTACGGCGCCTCGGTCACTGGCTCGCTTTCGCTGCGCCCGGAATGGTGGCTTGCCGGAATGGCGATCGCGCTGGGAGGCACCGCCATCTCGTCGGCCCAGAGCCTGTGGCGTGTCTGGAGGCTCCCCGTCCTGGCTGCCGCCCGACCGCGAGCCTGGGCGCGCGCTTCCTCGACCGGACAGATGTACCAGGCTGGGGCCGCGGCTATTCTTCTGACCTCGGCATTCCTTCTTGCATGGACGGGCTCGGGATTGCTAAGCGGATTTGCCGTCCTCGGCTGCCTGCTTCTCGCTGCGGCTCTCATTTTTCCCCCGCTTCTGGCCCTTGCGCTCGCTTTCGCGCAGGCACAAGCGCGCGGTGCGCTCAGTGAGTGGTTTTGGGCAGATACGCGCCAGCAACTACCCGGATTGTCGCTTGCCTTGATGGCGCTGCTTCTGGCTCTCTCCGCCAATATCGGCGTCGGCACGATGGTCGCTAGCTTTCGGCTCACCTTCATCGGGTGGCTGGACGAAAGGCTTGCCGCCGAACTCTACGTGACAGCCGGCAACGAGGATGAAGCCAGGCGGCTGCGCGAGTGGCTAGCGTCCCGATCCACCGCCGTGTTGCCGATCTGGAGCGTCGAGGGAATGGTTGCGGGCGAGGAGATGCAGATTTTCGGCGTCGCGGACGATCCAACTTACAGGGACCACTGGCCGCTCATCGCCGCGGCCAGTGACACCTGGGATAAGGTTGCAGGCGGGCAGGGCGCGATCGTCAATGAACAGATGTGGCGGCGCGGAATGGCGGCGATCGGACAGACCCTTGCCTTGCCCGGCGGATGGCATGTCCCCGTCGTCGGGATCTATTCCGACTACGGCAATCCGAAAGGGCAGGTAATCGTCGGTCTAGATGCTCTGGTCGATCATTATCCGCAGGTGGCGAAACTTCGCTACGGGATCCGCGTGCCGCCTGACAGGGCGGTCAATCTGAAGCGCCAGCTTGTCGATGAATTCGGCCTGCCACCCGACGCGGTCGTTGACCAGGCAACCCTCAAGCAGCAGTCGAGAGCAATTTTCGAACAGACCTTCAAGGTGACCGGCGCGCTAAACGTACTGACACTTGCCGTGGCAGGCTTTGCGATGTTCTCAAGCCTATTGACGCTCTCCGCCATTCGGCTGCCGCAGCTGGCGCCGGTATGGGCGCTTGGTTTGCGTCGGCGCGATCTCGCCCGATATGAAATTCTCAGAACGCTTGCGCTTTGGCTGACGACCTTCGTCGCTGCCATTCCGGTCGGTCTTGCGCTGGCGTGGGTTTTGCTTGCAATCGTTAACGTCCAAGCCTTTGGCTGGCGGCTTCCCATGTCAGTCTTTCCGCTCGACTGGGCCTGGCTCGGCGCCACTGCGCTGTTTGCCGCGCTGGTCTCCGTCGTGGTGCCCGTGCGTCGGCTGGCCTTGATCGATCCGGCCGACCTGTTGAGGATATTCACCAATGAACGCTAGAAGCTATGCCATTCTTCTTGTCGTATTGGGGGCGGGATGGCCGCCGCCGGCCGCGTGGCCGCAGGGATTTGCAGGTCTTGGATCCGACGCTCGCGGCTTTTCGGTCCCTCAGCGTGGCCACCAGCTAAGCTTTCCAGCCGACCATGGCCCGCATCCGGACTACCGGATCGAATGGTGGTACGTGACAGCCAATCTGCAGGGCGAGGATGGGAAACAGTATGGCGCGCAATGGACCCTGTTTCGCTCGGCGCTCGCCCCGGTCGAGCGGGAAGGCTTTGCTGACCCGCAAGTCTGGATCGGCCATGCCGCGGTGACCGCGAACAAGGGCCAATTCGTTGCCGAAAAATTTGCCCGTGGTGGTGTCGGACAGGCGGGTGTGACGCCCGCACCATTTCGAGCATGGATCGACGATTGGCAGATGAAAGACACCAAGTCAGCGCCCGACGCCGATTTGCTGAGCACACTTTCGCTGAGCGCGGCCGGATACGGCTTCAGCTTCAGCTTAGGCCTTAAGACGGAAAAGGCCCTGGTCCTCCAGGGCGATCACGGATATTCGGTCAAATCTGGTGAAGGTCAGGCAAGCTACTATTACTCACAGCCTTTCTTCGATGTCGATGGCGACATTACGATTGCGGGCTCCAAGATCAACGTGACGGGCAAAGCCTGGCTGGACAGGGAATGGTCATCGCAGCCGCTTTCCGCCAACCAAACAGGCTGGGACTGGTTTTCGCTGCACCTCGACAGCGGCGAGAAGGTCATGGCCTTCCGTTTGCGCGACGGGAAAGCAGGCTTCATGTCCGCGACGTGGATTTCGCCCGACGGCCAACCTGAACCGCTGCCGGCAGGCGCGATCAGATTGGATCCGATACGCCAGGCCTTTGTCCAAGGCCGGCAGGTACCGGTTGCCTGGCGCGTTCGTGTCGCCGAAAAAGGCCTCGATGTCCTGACTGAACCACTTAACGACCAGTCGTGGATGGCGACGTCGACTCCCTATTGGGAAGGTCCGATCACCGTGAAGGGCTCACGATCGGGCAGAGGGTACCTGGAAATGACAGGCTATTAAGACAAACTCCCAGGACATCCCCGGTCTTGGGTGCAACCCGGGGAGGCTGGCATGTAGAGTGGACGCGGCGACCGCTGGAGAGCGGTCAAACCCTTGCTGGAGAGCATGGCTGCCGCGCCAGCAAGAAAACACGCTGAAACAAAGATTGTTCCGGACGGTGCAGGTTCAATGAGCGGGATCGGCTTGACGCGCAGCCATCGCAAGGCCCGCCCGGATGCTTTCGTCCGTAAAGGGTTTGGCAATGACCGCCACCGATCCGGCCAACCCGTTGCCGACCTCGGTTGGACTTGCGGTTACGAAAACGACCTTCATATGAAATCGATCGATCAGACGACGAGCAAGCGAGGCGCCGCTCGATCCGTCCGCAAGGCCAAGATCGACCAGCGCCACATGCGCTCTCGGCGCTTGTGCAAGCGCCTGTTCGACCGTGGAAACCGGGCCGATCGGACGGTATCCCGCATCGGCCACGATGCGTTCGAGCTCCAGCGCAATGATGGACTCGTCTTCAACTATCAGAACCCGCATGCAACTCCTCCAAGTGGACCCGATGAGATAGAAGTCGCCAGCCGAATGTCGAGGCGCATCACGCTTGCTTGATTGCAACCGAGGTCTGGCAAAAGGGTGAACAACGGGCCGATGGTTCAACCATACCTGCTCCTGGCATGCTTGGGCTTCAGTCCAGCGCGCCGGTTTATCGCGGCGCGATCGCTCAGGAACGATTTGCGGAATTGGCCGTTTCGACCGTGTTGCAAGTTATCAATGGAGATTTCGACATGGGCAGCACAGCTGACAAGGTAGGCGGCAAGGCAAACGAAGTGGCCGGCAAGGTCCGCCAGGGCGTGGGCGACGCTTTAAACGACGAGGATATGCAGGCCAAAGGCTTGGCGCAGGAAGCAAAAGGCGATGCCCAGCAGGCCAAGGGCAAAGCCAAGGACGCTGTCAAAAACGTCGTTGACCGAGCCTGATCTGGCCGAGCTAGTCGACCAAAAGAACCCGCCGTGTCATCGGCGGGTTTTATCGTTTTTGAAATCCACCGATCTCATGCTGACATGAGGATGAAATGGAAAATGAATCGAAAGCGCTTGCCGATGAATATCGGCGTCTTGGCGGCCGCCGCATCGCGGTCATGGACGACAATCTCGCCTCGACACGAGACTGGGATGGCGACCCTTCACAGGCCGCGACTTTCTGGCGCGAGCGCATTGCATCGCTGCCCGAGCGTGACAGACGAGATGTGATTTCGTTCCTTCCTTCACTCAATGACGAAAGTTGCGAGCCGGGGCCGGATTGATCTTAGGGAGTTGACACGAGTGCTTGAAGGAGTGGCTGCGTCGAGCTGCCTGATGCCAAGCGACGCGAGGCTCGCGCCCCATGAACCTACACATAGCGGACGGCAGGTTTCACGTTCTCTTGCAACGGAGGGATAGGATCGGGGAGATCTTCGACCGCCGACATTGCCATGGCGGAGCCCATGGTCATCGGCATGGCGCGCAATTTGGCGTTGCCCCGGGCTGATGTCGTTGAAGGCGGCGAGAAAGCTTCCGGCGTTGCCGGGGTCTTGTCTGCGGCGGTCCCACGCAAAAGCCCGCGCCCCTTATTCATCCCTCAGTCGAAGCCGTTCGTCTTGCCCGTGCGGTAGATGATAACGGGATCTCCTTCCTGGCCGATGGCTGGAATACCGTCGCGGCGCGCGACGAGGACCCCCGCATAAGCGCGGGCAACTGACTTGGCCTCTTTGATGGCATCAATCTCGGAGCCGTCGCTGACCGTTTCCCAGGCCTGAACGGGTTGACCGTACTCGTTCAAATCGAAGGCGAAGATACTGATTGATCTTGATGTTCCGGGCATGACAGGCTTATGTCCGCTATCTGCTTACTCAGACGATTAATCAGACGACCACCAGATCCCTTAATCCGATGCGGCCGGCTGCGGCGGAGCGCGAAGCCCGGGGCTGCTGCGTTTGGAACGATGCGCATCGGCTTGGCCAATGCGCTTGCCGTCGGCGGGAGCCGGTGTCGTCCGCTTGCAATTCTGCGGGCTCGGAAAAACGGTCCTTGTCGTCCATGGCGTCACTTTCGGTTCGAGAACTGCGGCGCCGGCATGCGACCCTTGGCGTTGGCGCGGCCCGTTTGAGGATCGGCTTGCGTGACGCCGTCATTGCTCTGCCGGCTGTTGCCCATGTTGACGGGCGGCGCGCGATGATCATCGACGTTGGTTTCGGGCAGCTCATCGTCCTGACTGTCCTCGATCAGGGACTTGGGCGGCAACTTGGCTGAATCGGGGATTGGGTTGTTCGACATCGTCGGTTCTCCTTTGCAATTAACAACTCGGCTGGCCCGCCTCGGTTCCGCTCTCGCTCTGATGAGAGGCAAGCCCGCTCCGGTTTCTCGGATTCGACGGCGTCGCCCGATGCCGGTGCCAACCTGCCCCCCTACCGAAACCATTTTCGAGACGGCACGTTTGCTGTTGAAGAAAATCTAGAGGTGAGCGTGTCCGATCCGCATTCGTCCCACATCAGCGGCGACCTTCCCGCCGCCCCGTCCCGACAGGGCTTCACCGACAGGCTGGCACTGTCGGCGTTCGCCTTCAGGCGCGCGCGCGTGCCGATGGTGGTTGCAGACGCCATACAGGACGATTTTCCGCTCGTTCTCGCTAATGACGCATTCCTGGAGCTTACGGGCTATGCTTCGGAGGAGGTTCTGGGACGAAACTGTCGGTTCCTCCAGGGGGAAGGAACTGCGCGCGCGGCAGTTGCCGCAATTCGCGATGCGATCACGGCCGAGAGAGAGGCCACCGTCGAAATTCTCAACTACAAAAAGGATGGGACGCCCTTCTGGAATGAGCTCCACCTGAGCCCGCTTCGCGACGAGCAAGGGCAACTGGCCTTCGTCTTCGCGTCCCAGGTTGACGTCACAAATTATCGGCGCGTGCAGGCTTTCGAAGAAGCCGAACGCCGCCTCCTGCTGGAGATCGATCACCGCACGAAAAACGTTCTAGCCATCGTCGACAGCATCGTCCGGCTATCGAAGGCCGACGATGTGAAGGTCTATTCCACGGCCGTGCAGCGACGGATACAAGCGCTTTCGCGCATTCACATGCTTCTGGCCGACAATGGTTGGAAAAGGGTGCCGCTCGCCGATATCGTACGTACGCAGACCGAAGTCTTCGGCGCGGAAAAGATCGAAGTCCTTGGCCCCGCTGTGATGGTGGCAGCGGCATCCGTCCAGCCGCTCGGGCTTGCTATTCACGAATTGGCGGTCAATGCAGCCGTTCATGGATCGCTGGCTCTCGAAAGGGGCGCGCTCCGGGTTAGTTGGAACTGCGTGGGCGAGGGCATTTCGCTGGTTTGGAAGGAAGAAGGACGACCGGTACCGTCGACGAGGTTGGGGCGAGGGTTTGGCAATATTTTACTTGCCGCTGTCATCGAAAACCAGCTCGGGGGCAAGATTAGACGGCAATGGAGCCCAGACGGACTGCGCCTGACGATTGAACTTCCGTCTTTGGAAAGGATCGCCGGCAGTCTCAGGCGTCTTCCCTGAGCAGCCAGATGACGCCCTGCCTTCGACCGCCACCTTCGTGCCGCCACTATGGACCTGGCGGTGAAAAAACAGCTGAACCTCGGGACTTCGTGGCAACGGTCCATCGCGACCCCCGTGCATGCGCAACCTGAATCGGGAAACGGCCCCGCGATCGCAATATCAGGGTGCATCGACTGAAAAAATGCGAGTTTTTCCCCAGGCTGATGAGGAACCGTTATTTTGTTCGTCAGTGACGATGTCTATCGCCATCGCCTCATCATCGCGAGCTGGCGCGAACCGTTGATCGCGGGAGGTTGGCAACGAATTTCTCCCCAATCTGACCGTTGGCCTGGAGCCGCGAGATCCCGA
Source organism: Sinorhizobium sp. B11 (assembly GCA_039725955.1). Classification (NCBI taxonomy): domain Bacteria; kingdom Pseudomonadati; phylum Pseudomonadota; class Alphaproteobacteria; order Hyphomicrobiales; family Rhizobiaceae; genus Sinorhizobium; species Sinorhizobium sp. B11. The sequence continues at coordinate 322,152 of CP091035.1, read as the reverse complement.
GTTGCACAACCTTGATCATATCGGTCATACGCTGGCCGAAAGCATTTTGATATTCGTCTAACGTTGGCGTCTCCAGTGCAACCTGAATAAGTGCAGAAATCCGGTTTTCTTTGATTGCTTTGACGCCGGCCGCCCAAACACGGTTGAACAACGCTCTATCATAATCATTAATTGGCATATTGATCCATTGATTTGGTCATCTACGAGAAAAAGCCCCGCGAGGCGGGGCAAGTCGAGTGCGTACTGGAAAAGCGAGAAACAGCGCACTGATTCCCGCGCCCTCAACGCAACCCATCAGTAAAAGTTCCCTAAAATCTGCGCGATTTTCGGTCCCCTGATCATCACCCTCTCTATTAAGACGTCGTTGTCACAAAGCGCCGCATAAACTCGTTCTCGTGACGGAAGTAACAAGCCAACCCGGCTGCGCTCCCGCCCAGAGCAATTTCATCGCTGTGCTCTTTTGAGAGGAAAGCACCACTGGCATATCTTGCAAACGCGAACCGTGAGCGAAAAGGCGCCCGCCGAAGCGGGCTAGTTTTTGGGGGAACAACAGGGAGCGGATCGCGCGACGCTGCTGGGACGCAGAGCCTGGGTGACTTGCCGCACGATCCGACCTTTTAACCGGGAAGCAACAAAAATGTTCCAGCCGTCTTTTAGGGAGTGGCTTCATCTGTAATCTATCAACGAATTCCTCAAGCAAAAGCATGATGTCGATGCCAATGATCATTACGGGATTCTGCACTACCAGTTCAGAAGCAAAAAGAGCAAGTTGAGCTGAATCTCAGGCAGCCTGTTATTGACCTCGAAGGCAGCTCGATCCGGGCAGATTTCAATGCAGTACGGCGACCGCGGCCACACCAGCTTCACTAGCTACACGAAGTATTGCGCTCCTGAGCTAATTGCAGCTGGCTTTGCCGATCAAGAGATCTACCACTGGTCATCGCACCGGCCCGCTCGGAACATCGGCTAGGCTAGAATGGCCGAGAGCGTCGCTACGGTCGACGCATCAGCAAAAAGCCGATGACTTCCATTGCTTTTGGAACCTTGCTGCCTAGCACCTTGCAAAAGGCCGCGAAGAATATGGTGCCGTTGCTGTGACGTGATGCCCCTTGCCACAGCTTCATGGGTTCGATGCGGCTCAAACCCATACTGCCGGGCAGACGGCGAAGAATGGCCATGCGGGCTTCTACGAGAACGGGCGCATAGTCCTCTCAAGGGCGTCCCCTCTCGACAATCTGCTCCTGCGACACCTCTGCAATCGACCGGAGTTGCGAAGATCGGGGCGCCAATTATTCGGACGATCGCGCGTCCACGGACAGCCTGGCAGCTGGCGGCATAGCGAGAAAAGAAAACCCGCCGGGGTTTGCGGCGGGTTTTCAGAAGAGCAGCGTATCAGGGTCAGGCGAACAGCTGCTCTCCAACTGAGGGCTCTTCAGCAGAAGAGATTTATGGAACGAGCGAAGCTTTTCCAGCACTCTCGGATGAAAAGTTTTGGCTAGGTTAACGCCATGCGTACCGCCTGATTATCGAAGCGCCGGCCCCGCCCACCAGCGACCGTTGGGTGTGGCGTCGACTGGTCCTAAGGTAGAGCCGGCGCGAGACTATCGTTCGGGCGAACCCCGCCGGACAAGTTGCCCATCAGGCTTAACCCTGCCCCAAGCACTCCAAAATCAAAGAATCACGAGGGATTTTTTGCCGGGCGAGAGGCGCGCCAGGTCGCAAGCTCTGAACGCTTCTTCTCTTGTGCGAGGTAGCTGATAAATTCCTCGATGGAAAGCATGATGTCATCGCCTATGATCAACGCGGGGTTCTCTGAAATAAGCTCGGAAGCGACACGGGCGGATCGAGCTGCATTCTCCTCGTCTTGGCAGTGGATCTCTGCAATGCCGGCCAGATCTGCGAAAGCGGGAGGGGGAGAGAGATCCATGGGACGAGTTATTTGAACAGGTAATTTACGAAAAAGGATCGCGCTGCCGGCACGATCCTTTTTCATCGACTCCTGCAAAGTTGCGAGCTTTGCGAACCGAGAAATACGCGAACGTCTGTGAACGGCTGGTTAAGCTGTCACCGTCTGGCATCAGATCATCGGCGCGTGAACCAGCGTGTCGATGCGGCTGATCCTCGAAGTCACCATCTGCCCTGCCATCAACCGACGTGCGTGCGCCCGGTGACATGCGAAATCATTCACGTTGCTGGGCAATTCGTTGAACGAGAGCAAACAATACTTTCTCGAAATCGGGGTCATCCAGAAGGGTCGGATCGTTTGCAAGTGTTTGTAGCGCACGCTCTGCAAGACGAGCAGCATCAGCCTCCGTCTTCGCGTAGCGTCTCGCATGCTGATGCAAGGTCTGGAATGCAGAGGGTAAATGTTCAGCAAGCACGAGGCACCCCATCCTGTTCGGTCAGCGGGTGCACGTATGAACACTCAGTCATCAGCGCCAACGATAAGTTTGCTGGTGATGATCACATCTTATGACAAAGGGCATCTTATGGAAAGGTCGCTGGCAGTTTTCTCGACCGGCGCGGACCCGAAGCCCGATCATCCGCTTTTTAGTCCGCCTCCGGCGATACGAAGGCTTCTCGATCCCTCGTTCGGGGCGCGTTGACTATTTCGAGGCAATAGCCTCAACGCGCGTCAGATGCATGTGAAGGTCTGGCAAGATCTTGCTCGCGGTTTTCTTGAGCTCGCCATCCGGCCCGTCTTTTGAGAAGCGATCGAAGAGTTCTACCGCCTGCTGGTGGGCCGTGACCTGTGTCGACAGATAGGCCTGATCCAGGTTCTCCGGATCGGCACTTTGCAGAGCTTCGATTTTCTGGCGATGTTCGCTATCGAGTTCCGACGGTAGCGCAATGCCGTCCTTTTTAGCTGCCTCGGCTAACAATGGCCCGGCTTTGCCATGATCCACCAGCATGTCCTGAGCGAACTGCCTGGCGTCGGTGGCCTTGCCTTTGGCGATCTCGATCTTGGCAGCTTCGATGTCGAACTGGTTCGAAAGCGCAGCCTTCGTGGCGAAATCGGCGGCTTGCTCGGTCGCTGCCTCGTCGGCAGCCATTACCGGGATAGCCGAGATGATGATCAGTGTCGAAGCGAATAAGATCTTCATGGTGCTCTCAATCAATGGGACCCGTCGCCAACATGGGGGCGGGCAAGAAGTTCCCGACCTGTCGCATGAAGGTCGATGCGGTTGAGCGGGGAACATGCAGGAGCGACGGGGGTTGAAGGAGGTCATCAAGCAAGGAGACCACGTGATGGATTCGGGCGAACGACAGAAAGACGCAGAGCAGATTACCGAAAGTGCAACACAGGTAAGACAGGGTCATCGAGGCCGTCCGGTTCTCGTCGTGCTCGTGAGCGCCCTTGCCCTTGCGGCTGTAGCTTGGAGCGTCTCGGAGTTCTGGGGCGAAAGCATAGATAAGGATCCACAGGCAACCGCCTCGACAAAACCTGATCCTATCAATTCCCAGCCGAGTGGCCCCAACGCCTTTGACGACAACCCAGCAGTCGGCGCAGCCAGGCCACCGCAGGCCAGCGACCGCGACCCCACCCCCACGGGAAATGGCGGCGGCCCGACAATGGTGACAACACCGAGCGGGACCGAGAAGGTTCGTTGACGGGGAGTTTCATGATAAACTGATCGCGGGACAGCAGGTGCTCCAAGGTGGCGAATTCGGAACGTGGCAGCCTGCACTCCGCTGCTTGAAGGTCGCCGGCCGCCGCTGCTGACCGCTATTTCCAGTGGCCCCGGAGAACGAGGTTCCGCCCGGGCGTTTGCATGGTGGCCGGGTCATAAGGGATTGGCCACCTCCGGCCGTGCGCTTCGGAAAGCGGCGTTCGGACTGCGCAGATCGCGAAAGCCGTTCTCTGCGTGCAGCGGAGCGGGAAGCACTCGGGCTGGTCTAGACGCGAGAGCAGTTCTCTGCGGGATGGCTTTTGCCGTGATTGCGACGCGAAGTGCAGCGAATGGCCAAGGCGGGTAGGTGAAGCAGAGCGAGCCCCTGAGCTTGGCTTTATCGTTGGCTACAGCCTCTCCTCTCGCAAAAGCTTGGACAGTTCGGCGTTATCGCGAACGCCGAACTCAAACCAGTTAATGCCCTCGCTGCTGCCTGTCCACGATCACTCGACGTACCGCAATCATGTTCAGTACACCAATCTTCGAGGATGCGGTCCAGTTGCTGCAGTATCTCATTCGTCAGCGGTTCTTTCGGCCAGTCGGTCTTACTCATAAGGGGTTCCTCATTGATCTGCTGCTTTGTGGCCGCTGAGGAATGCCATCGCGGCCGAGGCACGGGTGCTAAGCGCTGGCGCGCGCAAAAGGTTTCCACACAATGTGGTGTGGCGAACTGTGGCGGGGAGGTGAATGCCTCTCGAGATCGGTTTTGGACAAAATCGCACAGCGTGGCAGGTCCCCGCCGACAAGGATTTTGCCACCAAGTCGAGACCTTTGAGGTTCTGGAGCCGCTAGATGGTCTCTTCAGCATTCCCTGGATCGGTCGACGCACGGCGGCACAACATTCGTCACCGGTCCCGCGCAAACGGGAAAAGCCGGAACAATCCTGTCCGATCGAGGTTGGTAGACATCCAAACAGCAGACAAAAGGGAGCAAGACCATGCCGGAAGATGTCAAATCTCCGCAGGATCATCCAACAACCCGTAGCACCACGGGAGGCCCTGATGCGCCAGGCTCCACACAGCCGGCGCCGACGCTCAACGATCTGAAACAGAAAGTATCTGAAGATCTGAACCAGGCGAGGGACGCTGTCTCAGAAAGCAAGGCGACCGTTATGGGCAAAGTCGAGGAGACGGTCGTCGATCAGAAGAACTTTGCAGCACGGCAGGTCGGAGGCATCGCAAGTGCGCTCGAGAAAGTTGGCAACGAGTTGGAAAGCGGCGATCAACGCGATGTCGGGCATTTTGCCAAGCGTATCGGTCGCGACATTCAGGCAATCGCCACCGACATGGAAGGACGGGATCTCGGCGAGATCGCCGGCATGGCGGAAGATTTCGGTCGAAGAGAACCGGTCGCCTTTCTAGGCGCTGCAGCCTTGGTCGGTCTCGTCGCAAGCCGGTTTCTAACCGCCTCGGCGAAACGGTCGAGGACGCCGACTGCATCCGGTCAATCAGGAGGAAGCAACAATGGCTAAGGCAAATGAGAATACGCCGCTATCAGAATTGATTGGCGGTCTTCTCTCCGATGTCACGGGACTGCTGCGAAAGGAAATCGATCTGGCAAAGACCGAGGTCTCCGAGAAGGTCAAGAAGGCCCTGAGTGGCGTCGAGTTCCTGATGATCGGTCTCGTTCTGGCTATTGGTGCCGTCGGCGTGCTTCTCAGCGCGCTGGTAAGCGGGCTGGCAGTCGTGCTTTCGCGGTACGGTATTAGTGAGGTGAGCGCCAACGCGCTTGCAGCCGTCATCGTCGGCTTGGTTATCGGTGCAGTCGCCTGGCTTCTCATCTCCAGGGGCATCGCCGCCTTGCGAGGCACGGAGCTCACGCTCGACCGCACCACGGCATCGCTTCGTCGCGATGCCGAAATCGTTAAGGAGAAAGTGTAATGGCGCATTCTTCCGACAAATCTTCGGCCGATCTGCAACGCGAGATCGACACCGATCGCCAACGGATCGAAGCCCGTATCGACGCGATTCAGGAGCGCATGTCGCCCGGACAGCTTGTTGACGAGGTGATCGCCTATGCAAAGGGTAGTGGCGGCGCCGACTACATCACCAATCTTGGAAAAGCGGTTAAGGCCAATCCCTTGCCTGTCGCCTTGATGGGCGTCAGCCTGGCCTGGCTGGTGGCCAAGCAGGGATCGGCATCGCAACCGACCCCAGCAGCCGTCGACAGACAGAACCTGCCTCTCTATCCCGCCCGCGGAACGATCAGGCGAGTGGGGCCGCCGGAGGAGATTGGCGGGGTACGCTACAGCCATTTTACCGACGAGGCCGGACAGCGGTTCAAGGCATTGACGGATGAAACAGGCCGGCGCGCCGGCGACTTTCTCGATTCGACCGGAAAGGCCTATCGCGGTTTTTCCGATGCCGCTGGCGAACGAGTGTCTGCCATTCGCGATGAAGCCGGCTCGATGCTCGATGCCTCTCTCGGCTGGGCATCCGATACGTGGAGCACCGTCAAGGACGCCGTTGGCGGCGCCGCGCAGTCGATTGGCGACGCCGCGGGATCGATTTCGAGTACTGCGACATCCACGGGAACGGCACTGCGCGAGCAATCGGGCCGGTTGAACGATGCCATCCTCTCCCACTTCCGCGATCAGCCTCTTGTTGGTGGCGCTCTGGCATTTGCGGTCGGTGCCGCAATCGGAGCGGCGCTCCCACATTCACAGCAGGAGGATGAGGTTCTCGGCGAGGCCGCAGACGCAATCAAGGCGAAAGCTGCGACCCAGATCGATCAAGCCGTGGACAGGGGCAAAGAGGTTGCTTCGGATGTGGTCGACAAAGCTGTGTCGCTGACGGCTGACGTTCATGATGCCGCAAAGGACCGCCTCGGCGAGGAGATCAATGCTCTGAAAAACAAGGATGCCGCTCGATAGGCTGCGGCAGGCTGCTGAAGCGCGATTTTCCGGTTCGCGCGTCAGCACGCTCATCCCTGGCACGCTCTTCTTCGCGCGGACATGTGCAATTGCCTCACTGGCACCGGGCAGTCCACGCGGCAAATTGCGAATCTTAACTGGCGCGAAGAGGCCGCCAGCTGTGGGCGCCGACATGCTGTGGATGGCTTCTATCACCTCTGCCTCTTTCCCAATGAAGATGTGGTGCGTTGCTTTTACGCGCCTCAGATGAACTTCTGAAACCCCTGAGGCCAGCCGATCCGATGAAGACAAAGCGAAAGAGGATCGGCCGCTCATCCGTGTCAATGGCGTTGCGCCCAGCCCCATCTGGACCCACTGAAAGTCAGCGGAGGGGCAACGATGGAGAAGCTCGAGACGAGACTTTCGGCTCCGACACGCCGATGGGCCCAGCCGGCGGAAGTGGCTCGCCCTAGCCCGGCGGGCGCAGGCGCGTTGGGCTAGAAATTATCCCGATAGTCGGATGACGTCCCGGAACCGGATCGTAGCGACGAGCCTACCGGCTTCGTCCGTGATCTCGAAGCGCATGCCGTCAATGTGTTCTTCCTGCAGTATCATTTCGGCTACCATTTCTCTGGCCGAGCGGCGCGCTTCCGATCGTGCGGCCTCGAGCGAGGGTAGGTCCATGCCATCTTGGTCAACATCCTCGATGTCTTTTGATCGAATATTGAAGAAAAACAGCATTTTCTGCTCCTTGCCTGAAAAACGGCAGACACCTTAACTGGTTCCGTCCGCTTTGCGGGGACTCACCGCGTGTCGCAGACACCCGGCATCCGTTTTCTATGGGCAGTCGAGATTGCGACAACGGTGGGGGCGCTGTTCACGATACTGGATTGGGCCTTTATTGGGCGCTGGGCGAGGCGCGTCAACACGCTACCTCCAACCGAATGCACTGGCGGGATCGTCTCGCGTTGCCCAATCCCTCTTCGATCGCACAGAAAGCACCAGGTGTCAGGCGACAGGCCTTAGCAGCATTTAGAGGAAACGAACCGGGAAACACCGTCATGGGCATGACCAGTATCACTGTTGTGCCTTTTTGTAGCAAAGGGGAACCCCCGTTGCATGGCACGGCGCACACGATTTCGTCGATTGCCCGGCAATGATGACGATAAGATCAGTCTTCCGCAGAACCCTCGGATCCGTTCTGCGTTTTCAAGATCAAAGCGAGGTGTCTAGGATGCGCGTGCTGATCGTCGAGGATGAGCTCGAAATTGCCGCTGTGATCGAGGACGTTGCGCTTAAGCTCGGGTTCGACGTGATTGGACTTGCGAAAAACGCAGCCGAGGCCATTCAGATGGCGGGTGATGCGGATATCGCGGTCGTTGATGTCCGCCTCGCCGACGGCTTGTCGGGTCCACAAATTGCGCAGGAGCTAGTGAGCCGCTACGGTATTGGTGTGGTCTTCCTAACCGGTAATCCGGAACTGATTCCAACCGACCTTCGCATATCCGTCGTGACGAAATCGCCGGATCCGAGCGCGATCGCGAAAGCCTTGAGCGATGCGGCTGCCTCGCGGCAGTCGCGATCAAATCCAAGATTTAAATAAAGATTTCTTGAGCATCTTGTCCGCTACCGTACAGAACATGGAAACGGCGAAATCCCGCAATACTTCATAATCTTTCGTCAATACCGCCATGGTCTATTTCCCCTAAATTCATGGGGAGCAACATGCTGGCAATCCTTCGTTTCTTGATCCTCGTTTTTTTTGTGCCTGTTGCAGCGATCGCGGCGGACGAGGATTGGCGTGTCGCCAAAACTTCGGGCCAAGTGAGGTACACGCTCGACCGCGCGACCTGGGTCGATCTGCATGCTGGCGACGCCGTTCCCAACGCGGCGTGGATATTGACGGGGCCTCGGGGCCGCGCGCAGCTCGTCCGTGGCGTTGAAAGCATAGGTTTCCAACCGGGCACGATGGCTTCGATCACCACGACCTCAGGCTTCTTCTCCAGAAAGACACAGATCGTCCAGCAGGTTGGCGCGCTGGATCTGGAGATTGAAAAGCGCAGCCAGCCTCATACCACGGTGCAAACCCCCTTTCTTGCGGCCTTGGTAAAGGGAACAATATTCCATGTCAGCGTTGGCAAGACGAAGGCTTCGGTATCCGTGGATCGAGGGCTTGTGCAGGTCACGTCTTTTGCCAGCGGCCAGCGATCGAACGTCGGGCCTCGCCAGAGTGCCACAGTCGACAGAGCACGCGGTATGACGGTAGCGGGTCAGGCTTCCGCTCCGTCAGTGACTTCGGTTGCACCGTCTGTCGCCCCTGTCCCAGCTGTCGGAGCTGCAAAGCTCTCCGGTAAGGCGGCAAAGGAGGCAAAGAGCAGCGTGTCCAGCGCGGATGCGACGTCCGAGGCCTCCGCCAGCAATGGCAAGGGTAAAGGTGATAGTCGTGGCAGCGGAAATGAGGGCCGCAGTTCCGGCAGCGGGAATGGAGGCGGCAAAAGCAATAGCGGCGGCAATGGCAGCGGTCATGGCAATGGCAGCGGCAATTCCGGCCATGGCAACGGACATAGCGGCGGCAGCGGCGGCAACTCCGGCAACGGCAATAGCGGCGGCCAAGCCAACGGCGGCAAGGGAGCGAGCGGCAATAACGGCAGCGGCAACAATGGGCACGGCCAGGGCGGCGGCAACAGTGGAAAGGGAAACAACGTCAACGGAAACGGGCAGGGCAAGAACAAGTGAGAGCGGTCGCGTGCGTGCGGTGGCCAAACGTCTTGCCTATCTCCGGTACGTCGGTCTTGCGGGCCGCCGTCGTTCTTATGATGCTGGCCCTGCCGGTGGCCGCTCCCAGCATCACGCCGCTTAAACAGATCAATGACAATGTCATTGCCGAGCGTTTTCGCTGGGCACCGCGTCACGCGAGCGGAAAGATCGTCTTCATTGCTATCGATAAGCGCAGTCTGGACGCAGTCGGCATCTGGCCTTGGCCGCGAAGCACCTATGCAAGGCTGCTCGACAACTTGGCCGCTGCTGAGGCGAAAGACATCTTCTTGGACATCGACTTCTCCACCCCCTCGGACGGGGAGGAGGATCAGGCCCTCGCATTGGCGGTCTCCAATGCGGGCGGGGTCCTATTGCCGGTGTTCCGCCAGCAGCTCGCAGCGGGCTCAGCGCAGACGACTTTCTCCGAGCCGATCCCCGATTTCCTTCAGGCCGCGTGGCCCGTACTCGCCAACGTTTACCTTGATGCCGATGGCTCGGTCCGTAGGTTCGACCTCGGCGGGGAGCTGGACGGCAGTCCGACTTCATCAGGCGCTGTCGCTTTGGCGGGTCGCTCAGAAACGTCCGGAACCCTGCCGATCGATTATTCGATCGCACCTGATACCATTCCGAGCTACTCTCTTTCGGACGTCCTGAATGGCAGGGTCGCGGCAGCGCAGCTCAAAGGGCGAGCCGTCATCGTTGGCGCTTCTGCCGCCGAACTCAAGGATTTTTTCTCCGTACCGGTTTACGGGACGCTTCCCGGTCCGCTCATTCATGTTCTCGCTGCCGAAACGCTGCTGCAGAACCGGATCCTGACGCATCCTGACGCAATGCCTTTGGAGCTTCTGCTCGCGGCGGTTTTGATCGTCGTTATCTTGAAGACGCGTTTTACGTCCATGATCGTCATCACAGGCCTCGCCGGTATCGTGCTCGTTTTAACCGAAGTGGTGGCCTTCCGCCTCCAGGCCGATGCCGGGTTGCTCGTGGGGACGGCAGAGTGCTGGGTACTTGTCGGGCTGGCTTGGGTGCTGGCCCTCAACGAGCGGGTCGACCTCAGCCAGATGCTTGCCCTGCTGGCAAGCAGCGAAAGCAGGAATGCCCGATGGCTGATGCGGTCCATCATTGTCGGCAGTTCGGACGGCGTTATCGCTTTCGACAGCGCGCTTAGGGTTGTGGAAATCAACCAATCTGCGAAGTCAAGCCTCGGCATAGAGAAACACGCGTTTCTTCCTGACAGCCTCGATCCGGTCACGGCCGCCGCGCTTGGAGATTTGCTTCTGCGGCGCGACAAAGAGCCAGACAAGGTCCAATCCGTGGGCGTCGAATTTCGCCGACAAGCGGGCGATGGAGACGCATTTTTCGAGGCTTCGATAACCGTTTCTCCCCTCGACGTGTCTCCTGCGAAGCCAGCATCGTCCTTTGCCGGATGCGCAATCATTCGCGAGATCACCGCCAGGAAGCGCTACGAAGATAATCTGAAGAGGCTCGCTGAGCGCGACGAGCTGACGGGGCTCCTGAACCGTCGCGAATTTCTGGCGCGCCTGACAGGTGCTGACGGAACTATTGCGGTCATTGACGTCGAACGCTTCTCGACGATCTGCGCAACCCTTGGGCGCGATGTTGGTGATGCCCTTCTAAACGCAGTTGCTTCCAGGCTTGCGTCAACCTTCCGGGAGGCTCCGCTGGCGCGGATCGATGGCGATCTCTTTGCCGTTTTTCTTGCAGGAACGGAGACACCGGCCGCGCAGGTCGAATGCGTTCTCGGCCTGTTCGAAGAAGCGATCGTACTTGGCGCCTTGTCCCTGACGGTTGCGGTCCGGCTCGGGCTGGCCCGATCGATCGCCGACGATCCGGTGGCGGCTTTGCATGCAGCAGAATCCGCGCTGCACGCAACGAAGCAAGCAGCCGGTCGCTGGTCCGAATTTGATCCGGCAACCGCCTTGCGACAGCTGCGTTCACGCCGGTTGGAGATCGAGATGCGCGATGCGCTGAGGAAACAAGAGTTTTTTCTTGCTCTTCCAATCGCAGGTCGACCTGGCAAGCGGAGAGTTCGTCGGGGCAGAAGCGCTGCTTCGGTGGCAGCATCCAGAACTTGGAGCGATATCGCCCGTCGAATTCATCCCCATTGCCGAATCGTCTGGTCTGATCTGCGATATCGGCCGCTGGGTTCTGATGGAAGCTTGTGCAGAGGCGGCGCGATGGCCGACCGGAATTATTTCGGTCAACGCCTCATCGATCCAATTCGAACGATCAGACATGGCCGCGGAGATCGAGGCGGCACTGACATCGAGCGGTCTACCGGCATCGCGCCTCTGTGTGGAACTGACGGAGTCAGCCTTTATTGGCGACGGCGGGCGCTCCAGGACGAAGATGACCGCCATCCGGCAGACCGGTGTGCGGATCGCGCTTGACGATTTCGGAACCGGCTATTCCTCCATGCGCTATCTCGCCGACCTGCCGCTCGACAAGCTGAAGATCGATCAGTCCTTTGTGCGTAGAATGACAGGTGAGGCTGGCGTCATGGAAATCGTCAAGGCGATCATGTCGATGGCGCATGGCTTGGGTCTGGATATCATCGCCGAAGGAATTGAAGGAAAGAATGAGCTTGATGTGCTTCGTCAGCTCGGATGTAAAACAGGGCAGGGCTATTTCTTTGCAAAACCGCAATTTTCAGATCAAATGCTGAGGCAGTACGGTCTGACTGTTGCGTCACAGGTTTCAGCCTGAAGCTGCTCAGGCCGGACGAAACCACGCTTCGAAATGTCGCGAACTGGTAAACGTGCACGTGAACTATGGCTGCGCGTGACCAGTTGGTAGCACCGCCTGCCACTGGCTCACGCCATGCGTCAAGAACGCTGATCTGAAGGCTAATACTCGTCAAAATGGCCTAGCTGACTCAAGGGCATGCCTTTCGCGAAGTCTCGGCTGCGAGCTAGCGAACAGTTCAAGGATCAGCTCAAGGCACGCGGCTACCGTTTAGCCGGTGGCAATGACAGAAGCCGAAGGCCTGGTGGTCGATCTTGCAGAAGCGAGGCTCGAAGAGCAGCTGCATATCTTCGCTCCGAGATCTATTGCTGGGACGAGGCCGATCCACCTGTCGAGCAGGCTTACCGCGTTCGATCCTCTTCAAGGCGCGGCCGCTTTCGCAGTGGACCGGGACCTTGTGGCCTGACATTCCTCTATGCGCGCAAGGATCGAAAATTCCTCGGGCATCTTGTGTTGGTCTGATCCGACCAATGCCAGCGTCCAATATTCGCGATCCTCGCCAAAGACGGTCGAAACCTGAACGACAACTGGTCGCGCCTCCGGTTGTCTGGCGACAGCCCAGTAATAGGCGCCGGGTTCCAACCCAATCATTTTATCGGTCCTCATTTATTGATCGGCCAAAAGCGATCCAGGGTGTGAGAGAGGCCGAGATGATGGTTCGACCTCTGTCGAGAGGAGACCACGATTCGGGTCGCGAGCCAGCATTTGTCCGCTGGCGTACGGTGGGCGCTCCATGAAGAAAAAAAGCTGTCTCCAGAATACGAGCGTGCCAATTTTCATCGGTTCGTTAAATTCCTGTGACAAGCGAGCGAGGACCTAAATGACGGGGGAACCAATGACACGGCGCTGGACCGAAAGCTGTAGCCCGATTGCCGCTACGCAGCGTGATGTCGATAAAGCGGCGGCGATCAACGCGCTTCTCGTTCGACCGATCAACGTTTTGCCGCAGAAGGCTGGTGATCCCATTCGACCCTTTGCGCGGGGTATCTTCGAGGACATCCGGCCTCTACTAAGGCCAGAGGTTGGGGTGACGAAGCTGAGACGGGCAACCGCAGTCTATGTCCGGCTTAAGCGCTACTATTTTGCAAGCGCCCAGCCCGACGCGATGCGACACGATCTGGAAGGCGCCGTCGTTGAAGCAGTGTCCGAGGCTGATCGCCTAGAAGCGCAACGCCGCTTTCTCGAGATGAAACAGAACGGGCTTGCAGTCGAGAAAACGCCAGACTCTGCGCCCCCAAAACCCACCAAGAACGAGCTTATCAGGGCCGCCCTTCTTAAGCGTCGATCTTCGCCCTCGAGATAGGCGGCCGCCAAGACAGGTCGAACCTTGAGGAGGGGTGACGAACTCATCCATCGGCCGTGGCGGTGCGCCTTGATCGGTCGCCGACCGGCGGCTCCTCCAACAGTCTCCTCGGCCACGGCGCTGCCATATTGTTGGCAGCCGGACGACGGAGATTATTCGAAACCGATGAAGCGCACTGTGCATTCTCCATAGGAATGAATGATGCGAAAGAGGCCGCTTGCCGCATTGGTATTGATGTGCTTTTGCGGCGTGTGCACGACGATGCGAAGATGTGCTTTCCTCGGCCGGTCCGTTACATAGGACATCTGCCCTTCTTCACTGACCAGCACGTCGAAGATTTCGGGCGCATCTGCCCCCTGCCTGAAAATCTCGATCAGCATAGCGCCTTGCCCTTGAGGTTCCACGGAGGGGAGGTTAGCCGACTTTCGATCAGGTTGAATCACCCTAATCCTTATCCATTTGGGGGTCAGGACCTACGCCGGTGAACTGTATGTTCAGATAAGACCCACCGTCCGTCAACGCCGTAAGTCAGGAGCGGAGGTCTTCCGTTATCGCATGAATGGAAGGCGTGCGTTTCTTCGCCGCCATCAAAAGGTCGAGTTCGATCGACGAGGGGCCGAACCGCTCAAATATGGCTTTGGCGCTCTCTCGGTCGAGATCATATTTTTGCTCGAATTCTTCCAGGGAATAGGGCTGGCCGCGCAGAGGGCGCTTGCGCTCGGATGTCGTCGCCACGGTCATACAAAGCTCCACAGTTTATGGGGGGCGTAATGGAACAGCTTCTTGATTGTTCCGCCCCCGCGGCGTGATCGGTCGCACGGAGAATCCCAGGTTTGCGCGGTCAGGAAGAAGCTGCAAGAGAAGGCCACAATCACCGACGGAGCGTCTTCCCGGTCGGCAGAACAACGAGCCTTCGGTGTTCTTAAACCGACCATAAGCCGGGCCTGCCGCGCGCGGGGGCGTACCGCCTGAGGTTTGATCGAAGTCTAGCCTTGCGCTTTGCTGACCAGAGAACGCTGAAACTTGCTTATCGGCATTCCTCCCTCAACGTGCCATTGGCACTCCGTCCACGCCACTCTCGCGTTCCCTGCTGCGGGCATTCTGCCTTTGGGGGTTGCACGACAGTGACGCTACCTGTTTCGACTGGGTCGATCGGGATTGAGATCCCACCCTGATCATAATCCTGCCGGTACCGGTCGGTGCCTGGCGGCATGCCACCGAAGCGGCCACTGGAGTCCATGTCGCCGAACGTCTGGGCGAACGCGGGAACGGCCCCGGAGGCGGTGAGAATGATCGAGATAGCTGCGATGAACCTGCGCATAACGGTCTTCCTTTTTTGCTTGCTCGACTAGAGAAATCGCCGTCGGCCGAGCTTGTTCCAGGCGCGTGATCTGCTGTTGCACATATTGGACCTGATAGACGTACCTGGTGCCCGCGCGGGTCCTCGTCACTGTCGCCGCTGTGTCACACATCCGGCATTTTCTAAGCGCCTGACGCAGCGGTCTTGAAGCGGATCGCGAAGCCCATGAGTTGCTACGGTTAGAAAAAAAGGGCGTGGGTTGGTTCAAGGTGATTGAGGGTGGACTTTATGGCGCGGCCGCGCCTGATACTGGTGCCGACCAAGTTTCGAAGCTTCGTGTGGAAGGGCAGAGGCGTTTGCAACAAGCTGGTCTCGAAGGCTTCGGGGCTCGCGAACGTTTGACAGGCATTGCTATCCCCTCATCCGGGAGGTTTTTCAAACTTCAGATTGATTTGCAATCCATGTTCTGTGGCAGTTGTCGGCACTACCGGCCGATCATATGACTGACCACTACTTTAGTTGTGCGTGAACAGGCCGGCCATCGCCTGAAAGCCCCTTGGTATCAGGCGCTTTTAGCGTTGCTACTGGCGTCCGCGGCCTCTCGACGAGCGGCGCGAGTTTCTTGTCTGTTGCTTCCTCTTCATCCGGCTTGCGCAGCGTAACGGCGCCCTTCAGCACGAGTTGTTTGCCCCGGCAATCAGCGTGCCGTAACAGAGACTCATGCTTCGACCGAATGGGCCGAGGAGATCAGCCCTGTGGCGGAAGTCGGCGACACTAAATCACCGCCGGAAACCGAATGTGTCGGCGACCATGGCAAAGTTCGCCGCTTTTTTGTGATCTGGTTTGCCTTTGCTGCGTAACATTCTCATGAACACAAATCTGCGGATTGGATCCCGTCGAGCCGACTGCGCCAAGACAATCGTGCGGCCTAAGCTGGGCAGGGAGCGAAAGGCCAGGACTTTGGAGGATGAGAGGCTTGCTCTCGGCGCGGACCAGATGATCGGTCTGATGTCGGCGATAGCGAACTCGCGTGATGTTGGCGCATTCGAAATCCTGTACGGGCATTTTTATCCGCGAGTGCGTTCTTACATGATGCGGATGACGAAGGGTGATCGCATTCTGGCCGAGGAATTGGCTCAGGAAACTATGATGCGCGTTTGGCACAAGGCCGCGCTCTTCGATGCCTCCAAGGCGCAGGCGTCGACGTGGATCTACACGATCGCAAGAAACCAGATGATAGACTCTGTTCGTAGAGGGGCGCGACCGGCATTCGACGCGAGCGATCCAGCTCTCGTGCCGGATGAGCTTGAAACGGCAGACGCAAAGGTCGAGCGAGAGCAGGACGCGGCAGCATTGAACCGCGCAATGATTGCCCTGAGCGGTAAGCACATGGAGGTTTTGCGGATGTCGTTCTTCGACGGTCTCACGCATTCGATGATAGCTGACAGACTAAGCCTCCCCATTGGAACGGTGAAATCGAGGATCCGACTTGCATGCGAGAAACTACGCCTAGCGCTTCAGGAACAAGCCAAATGATCGCACATCATCTGGATGGTGACATGCTGATGCAATACTGCGCGGGCACCCTTGCCGAGGGATGGAGTGTGGCCGTCGCTACCCATCTCGCCTTATGCCCCGCATGCCGATCAGAAATGCGGACGCTCGAAAGTGTGGGGGGGTACTTTCTTGAACGCGAAAATGCGGAAATAGACGATGTCACTGAAAGCTGGCGTCGTGTTAAGGACAAGATCGAGGCAGGACACATGGAAAAAGCCGTTCGAATGAAAAAGCGTTCCTCGTCCGATCTTACCTATCCGGAACCGCTCAGAACCTATATCGACGCTGCAGGTGGCTTAAGGTGGCGCTCACTGGGCCGGGGTGCCGCGCAAATGATAATTCCGATCGGGGACAAAACGACGTCAGTTAGATTGCTTAAGATCCCCGCCGGTCAGCCGGTCCCGGAGCATTCGCACGGCGGGCTGGAACTCACGCTTGTCCTCGATGGGAGCTTTAGCGACGAAATCTCGACTTTTGGAAGAGGGGACATAGAGATCGCTGACGGCAATCTAACGCATCAGCCGAGAGCCAACCCTGGGAGAGACTGCATTTGTCTCGCCGTCACCGATGCCCCGCTCCGATTCAAGAGCAGATTGTTGCGGCTCATACAGCCATTGCTGGGGATCTGACTTCTGACCAGGAGAGACGCTCGTCGCTCCTGCTGATACTCAACCGTTAGGTGGAAACGTCTCGGCATAAATCGCGAATACTTGACCAAGTATAATTTCATCTGATCGAGATTTATAACCGGCCCCTCCTCAGTTGAGCCGTCGACCTCGCCGATCAAGAAACCGGTGTCCACGCCCGCGATCTGGAAAGCGTCAACGGTCGCTCCTATCTCATGCTCCATAGGAACTAAGGGACGTCATCATGCCAGAACCTATCGATCGTCTGGAAGAAAGTCCTCTTGCCGAGATCATGCCCCCGGCGAGACTCTCGCACCGCGGAACGGTCCTCTGCGATTGCTGCCGTCAAAGAAAGAGCACGTGCGACTTCGACGAGGATGGTTTCGGCATCTGTTCAGAATGTTTCTGCTCCGACGTAGCCCCCATGGATCTGATGGCTCGGTTTCGAGACGACTAGCTGATTCTTCCGAGTGCGTACCTACGCTGAGATAAGCCGTGTTCTTCATCGCAGCTGGTCATCGCTCCTGATTGAGCAATCAAGTGCTCGGTGCGCCAGCGTACTCAAATGCGTCCGACCTTCCTAAAAGTTGCCCTATCGCGTAGAAATGTCGTCATCATCAGCATACGGAGCTCGTTGGCGCTGAAGGCTAAGTGTTTGTAGGTGCACCCTCGACCCGAAAATGAACGGGTGTATCGTGCTTCACTTTCGAAATCGTCCTGCACAAGCAATACTTCAAGAATTGGCCCGCCGTTATGTGGCAACAGACCAGGGCACGGAGCGGCTTGCCGAACGCGCTCCAGGTCCTCTCTGATGATCCTTCGCTCCTCGATGGGCGTGACGTTGACAAGGCAATGTCTGTGGTGGTTCACGAGCTTGCTCAGGAACAGCTCCAAATAACTGGCATCCTGTCAAGATGGGCGAACGGGGACGCCACTTAGAGCCCTGAACGAACCCCCATCTCCCGTGCGGGTGCAGCGGTCCAAGTTTGCGTTGGCACGATATAAGCAAAAAAAAGGGGGACGGCATGGGTGTTGCAACAACAAATTTCGAAGACACCATGTATGGCATCGAGGCGAATCTGTTGGTTCTGCGAGCTGCCTCAGCTTTGATGGCTGCAGGTATTCCGATAACGCGCCGAAGTATTGAAGAATATATGGGCCGATATTTTTCGAGGGATCTGGTAGACAAGCACCGGGTCGAGATCAATTTCATTATTGTTGACATCCTGGCGAGTGTTAAGGACCTCGACAAAGGATTCGCCTGGAATATGGATGGCTGACGCTATGAATGGTCGCTGCCTCGCGTCATTCGGCGTCTCGCCTATTTTGGTCAGCACTTGTGACGATAGCCTATATCCGCTCGACAATCGAAGTGTCGCCGGTCTCCTCGTGATAACGAGGCATCGGAGACGAGCAGCTTTGCGCGCGATCATTCCTAAGCTTGCCGCTGATCCTGGGGCTGCATGCTATTTTGCGGCCTGAACTGACTTGTATCCGGTGCGGGTGTCCTGGATGCTTTCAGTTTTTCTCTCAGCAACAATAGCAATATCCCGGATGCAATGAAACCCTGTAGGGACAAGTACGCACAGAAGATCCACCAGAACATGTTTCACCCATTTTCAAACTCGGCGCATGTGACATAGGACAGCGGATATCGAGGAAAACAGGGACCAAAGTCTGATGCTGTCGCCCCAAACGGATGGCAATCGCGGCGCGTGTTCAGGATGGTGAATTAAACAGGATGGCGATGCTTCATGGAGCGACCCCTGCTTGCGCGCAGTAAAGATCGGCAGCGAAGAGCAAGTGTAAACGGCAATGGCAATGGCTCCTGAAACTCACCGCACCATGACCCGCAAACGGTCCGGCCGGACGCTCCTGCGAGCGCCAGGAGGTGGTGCGAGGCCATCCAAGAGGGCCGCTCGCGAACAGTCGAACTGGTGCCATCCAGTTCTCTAGCAGGGTCAGGAAAATGCGCCCGTTTCCGTTTCAGAAGCACACGCGGCTGACAAGGTTCTACGGGGGAACTTTTCGGCCAAAGCTGGCTTATCCCTGATGCCCTTACGGTCTCAGTTACGCTCCCGAAGCGCCCCGACGGGAACATATCCCCTCCTGCGCTTCCTGCGGGCAATATCGAGGAAATGTGATATCGCCTGCTCTTCGCTGGAAAAGAGTTCACTCTTCTCACCGCCGGCCTTGCCGATCCGGCCCCAACTGCGCATGACCGCGATCTCGCCGAACAGCGTTGGCTGGATCGACAAGGTGTAGTAGCACGCCATGTTTCGCGTCTCGTCGATACGCTGGCTACATGGTCGACTATCGTCGGAACATTCAGACCTACTACCTGCCGGACGGCGACAACGTGACGATGGATATGCAGCCCTCCGCAGGGAGCGTCACCGAAGCCTTCGACCCCACCGAAATCGAGCGCCTGGTGCGGTGGGCGCAGGCGAACCCCGCAGACTACAGCTACGTCGCCTTCAGCGAAAAAGTGAAGGACGCCGGCTGCGCGGGATACCTCGTCTCGTTCCTGGGCCGCCGCGTCGTTTATTTCGGGCGCACAGCAGAGACCCATGTCGAACACTTCCCGAAGTGACGGGCTACGTTCGTGAAGCTCTGCGGATTTCTGATCGGCAGGCTAGCTCAAACGATCTGTGCTGAACTCGGATCGGTGAAGATACTTTTCCACCAACACCGCGCAAAAACGCGGCTCCGCCGCCTTCCGCCTTCCAGTATCTCGCTGCAGATAAATTCACTCGGCAGGCACCAAGCTTGACTCGCCATTCGAGAGGAACCCATCCGGAGCGACGAAGGCGGCCGCTCCCTGGTTGAAGCCGGCATGTGTCGCCATCCTCAGCTTTACCGGAGCGGAGCTTTCCATTCATCGCTTGAAAGTAAGAAAAATTTACATTACTTTGTCGCCAGTGTAGTGCGGAGAACTTTCATGCCTTCAGTTGCTCTCTCCATGAAAGGCCAGGTTACCCTTAAGCGCGACCTCCTTGCCCATCTTGGTGTGAAACCCGGAGAGCGGCTCGAATTCGAAAAGCTGCCTGGGGGCGAGTTACGAATCCGCGCTGTCCGGGCGACCGGCACGATCGGCAGTTTTATCGGACGGCACGCCGGCAAGTCCACAAAGGCGCTGACCATCGAGGAAATGAACGAGATAGCTGCTGAGGGCTGGAGCGACGACGCGTGAAAATCGCGGCCGATACAAATGTCCTGGCGCGGGCGGTTCTGCAGGACGACCCGCAGCAGGGCAAGGCAGCTGCAAAGCTTCTTGAGGAAGCCACACTAATCGCTGTTTCATTGCCAAGTCTATGCGAGCTGGTCTGGATCTTGCGGCGCGGCGCGAAGCTGTCCAAAGACGATATCGCTCAGACAATTCGCGATCTTCTGGTCACGGCGAAGGTGTCGATGGACAGGCCTGCCGTCGAGGCGGGTCTGGCTGTCCTTGAAGCCGGCGGCGATTTCGCCGATGGCCTCATCGCTCATGAAGGAGCGTGGCTTGGCGGGGAGACCTTCGTGTCATTCGACCGAAAAGCGACTGATCTGCTTAAGCTTCAGGGTCGGCAAACGCTTCTGCTAAACTAAATAAAATCCGCCGTACGAGCGAGAAATGTTGGAACACGCAACTATAAGTTGTAGATCGCATAATATGTATTATGGAACCAGGCGGGAAACAATAGGACGTCGCGGCACATGAATCGGGATGCCGCAGTTTTTGACACTGGGGACCGGGTGCGCTTTCGCCGGTTCGAGGTTCGCTGCCGACAAGGCCTGGTTCACATGAAGTTGCTGGGTTCGTCCTTGGTCAAAAAGACGGAAGGTTGTGTCGCTTCTCTGCTGTATTTCGGCGATGGTCAGCCCTGCACCAATTGCGTGGATGGTTCCGGCCTGAACGAAAAAGTCGTCACCGAATGCGGCCGCTTGCCATTTGACCCGATCGACGATCGATCCATCAGTAATGGCGTCCTTGTCCTCGATCGCTCAAGACGACCGCGACATGTGCGCCTGCTTCGGCCGCGAGCACGTACCACGCCTCCGTTTTACCGTTGGGCATGCCCATCCATTGCGCCATGACGTCGTTGGGGTGAACCTGGATTGACAGGTCCTCTTTCGTGAAAAGTAGCTTGAGGAGCAGGGAAGGATCGGGTGACGGCGGCTGTCTTTGACTCTTGGCCCGATCGAAGAGGAGTTCGCCAATTGCCGCTTGTTTACTTGAAGCGGAATTCCACGGCCGTAGATCGCGGCTTCCCCATGGTTTATAGCTCGTTCTGACGGCAGCTCGTTCGAATGCCATGCATGCTCCTGATTCCTTAGCCGCTAAGATCAGGAGGATCCGAGATCGGAACAGTTTTCCGCTTGCCGATTACACTTCACCAAGTGTCGCCTAGCATGACGTCAGTCTTTGGCGAATGCAGCCGGTATGTTCCGTAATGGACCAGTAGTTTGGTCATTACGGAACACACAACGGCTACCTACGAGTCCAAAAGTAACAGCTAATCCCGCATGTTGGCATCAGTCGACCCACCCTCATTTTCCCAGGAGGCGATCTCGCTTCGATCACGGTGTCGTTGAGCTCTGGGCGAAAGCGGATAATCTTTCGATGAAATCATGCTTTCCTTTATCCGTCGGATCAGGGCTGATTCATGTAAATGATCCGATCCGGCTTCCGCTCTAAGGTCCGATGTCGCATAGCGCCCCTTCTGGAGGACGCTTCGAAGCACGTCGTGAGCCGACGGTGGCCTTCCACGAAAGATCATGACCAGATCCATCCTGCGCCAAGGATGTACGCAACAACACAGAAGCTAAGGCCAGCGCAAATTCTCGCCAACCGTTCGTCGTAATACCAATTTCTTGAATGCTTGATCTCGGAAGACATTTCGTCCTCCTTTGTTGGGGCCAGGGATAAACCCTCGATAGCAGCGCCCGCTTCAATGCCGCAGTCAAACAACTATATGGCGCGCCGATGGGTCGATTACAAGTCACAACGAAAAATTACAGAGGTTTCATTGACATTCCGGTGCTTCTACCGGCCTATCGGACCTGTCAAAAGTAACTTGCGCCAATGAAACATTTAGAGGCGCTGAAGCTTAACTATTGCTGGTAAACAGTCCCTGGTCAGGTGGGAAAAATTCCAGTGCCAGCGATCCCACTTCCGTTTGCATCACCGTTTATCCCAAGTTTGCCACATTACCGAAAGCTCGCGCCCCCATCGCAAAACACACTCGGTTCCAGTTCTTGCATGGGGTCTCCGTCAAACTCAAAGGGCGGTCACGACTTTCGGGAAACATCGTCTCGGCACAATTCCTTGGCCCTGCCGC
>CP091034.1:4665000-4675019 GCA_039725955.1 Sinorhizobium sp. B11 | reverse complement strand
CTGCCGAGCGTATAGCTCGCGAAGTAGACCGACTGCACGTACACCGTATCGCTGCCCTCGTCGGCAGCCTCGGTGACCGTATCCCAGCCATTGTCAACCCAATAGATGTCGTTGCCGGTACCGCCGGAAAGCGCATCAGCGCCAATGCCGCCATCCAGCGTGTCGTCGCCGGCGCCGCCAATCAGCGTGTCATTGCCGGCCCCGCCGATCAGCCTGTCGTTACCCGCACCACCGTCCAGAACATCGTTGCCGGCCCCGCCGGTGATCGTGTTGGCCAGTATATTGCCCGTCCCGGAAAAATTGCCGGTGCCAGTGAAGGTCAGGTCCTCAACATTGGCAATGTTGGTCAGCGCGTAGGCAGAAAGCGTCGTCTTGACCAGATCCGTGCCTGCATTGGCAGCCTCGGTCACGACATCGGCCAGATCATCGACAACATAGGTGTCGTTGCCCGCACCGCCAATCAGGATATCGGCTCCCGCCTTGCCGTCCAGCGTGTCGGCGCCTGCTGCGCCAGTGATCACATTGACCGCAGCGTTGCCGATACCCATGAACGACGTGGTACCGGTATAGGTCAGGTTCTCGACGTTGACGCTGAGTGTGTAACTCGAAAGCGCCGTCCTGACCGTGTCCGTTCCCTCGCCCGCGTTCTCGGTTACGACGTCGTTTGCAACGTCGACGATATAGGTGTCGTCACCCACCCCACCCGACATCCGGTCCAGTCCAGCACCGCCGTTCAACGTGTCGTCGCCGGCGCCGCCGGTAAGCGTATCATTTCCCGCATTGCCCCAAAGGGCGTTGTTCACCTCGTTGCCGACAATCGTATCGTTACCGGAGCCTGCCTGAACATTCTCGATCAGCGACGCCAGGTTGTCATGATAGAGAAGCGCATTGAAGATGTTCCCGCGAGCATCGCCGCCATTCGAGCCGCCTCCCAAGTAAGCCAGCTGGAGTTGCGAAAAGACCGAGTACCCCCCTGGTCGCAGGTCGATTTGAAGGCTGGTGGTGTAGGCACTTAGATCATAGGTGTCGATACCGCCGCCGTCCCAGATTGTTGCGAAGATCCTGTTCGCGTCCGGAGTAATGGCCGCGACTCCATTCACATAGGTCACGCCTTCGTTCGGCTTCCACTTGTAGACGGTATTGTCGCTGTTTGTCGTGTAATCCGCCCCGTACATTTCCTGCAGGGCGGCGATATCGAGCATCATGAAGGTCTGTGGCGCGCCATTCTGCTCGTATTTGTAACCACTCGCACTGTCTCCGACGTATGTGCGGTAGGTCATGATCGTATATTCGATGGAATCGTAGGCACCGGGCACGACCAGCGAATTGCCTAGGTACGGTTCGTGACCGTGTTTCAGACCGAGAGCGTGACCCAGCTCATGTGCCAGCGTGTGGCCTGCGTAGTTGCCGAACTCCGGATAGCGATAATCATCTGCCGTACCAGCATATGTTGTCCCGAACCATATATCGCCAGCGGCACTATCCGGACTCGGGGTATACGCCCATGCAGTCGAGGGAAGCCAAGATTGTGCAAACCGCACCGACGCGGTGTCCGCGCTGCCGGCCACAAAATCGGCATTGGTAAATCCCTCTACGGAGAAGCCGTCATTTGCCGTGTTTCCGTAGGACTGCTCCATAAAGAACAAGGCAACAGAGCGCTGTTGCGAGGAAATCGCGGAGAAGCCGTAATCCTTCTCGCCACTATAGGAGTACGAAATCGAGCTTGTGGGAAACGCATAGGTGATCGTACCGTCCCAGGCGTAGCCGCTGAGAAGGCCGTCAATTTTCTGATCCCCCGTCAAGCTGACGTTCTTCGTAGGAGTAACAATGCCCGTCATGAAATCACCGCTTGCTTATACCGCCTTACCGTGTCCTGGGTCGGCTCATCTCCCCACGCGCAGGACACTCGGCTGAAAATTGAAGTTAAGTCCGGATACACAGTAACGCGGCAGCCCTGGCAATTGGCTTCTTGCGCTGAGTCAAAAGGCAAATCACTTCAAGAACATAATTTGCAGAAAACACGCCTTTCAGCCCCTCAAATTCAAGATAACTTCTATAATTATTCAAAAAATGAGCAGATCTACTGCAGTCAAAAGACTTCGTAGCCACTACCTTTATCGCTCATGGAGCGCCTCGTCAGCTATCTCAACCAACGGGGAAAACACATACTCCAATATTCTGCGCTGCCCGGTGCGCACCTCGGCGACAGCCGCCATCCCTGGAGATAAGTTGACGTCCGCACCGTCAGCTTGAATGTGATCGCTTGCAAGGCGCAGAGTGACCGGAAAGACCAAATTCTGCATTCGCTCCGCGCTACCAAAGGCTGTACTTGACTGCCTTGCGATAGGGTCACCCTCACGGCGGGCTGCGTCTGGCTCCGGAATGGCATCCGCTGCGACCTTCACGACGACGGCGGAAACGGTCCCGTAGCGGGTGAAGGGAAAGGCCTCGAGTTTTACGACCGCCTCCTGGCCCACTCTGATGAAGCCAATGTCCTTGTTCGGCATATAGACTTCAAGCTCGAGTGTGCTGTCTTGCGGTACGATCCGCATCAGGTCCTGGCCAACGGTGACTACCTGCCCGAGGCCGGCGACAGACGAGGATTGCACCGTTCCATCAATCGGACTGCGCAACGTCATCTGATCGAGAGAATTCTGTGCCTTCGCCAGACGCTGCTCCAATTCGTCCGCGCGGCGCTCGGCATCACCAAGCCTGTCAAGCTGATCACTCAGAAACGCGCCTTCTGCTTTCCGTTTCTCTTTTGCGAAGACATCGATTGCGGCCTCGGCGTCGGCAAGCTGCCCCTGCTGTATCGCCAGCTGCGTCACCTGTTCCTTCATTGTTTCGGTTGCATCGATGACGCTTGCCATCGTGCCGGCATCCTTCAAAGCAAGCATGCTGCGCATCGCAACACGTTCCTTGAGGGTTTCAACGAGGGATTCCTGCGCGGCCACTGTCACTTTGAGCCGTTCACGCTCCACTTCCTTCTGATGCTGCTGCGCGCCGAGTGAGGCGATAGTCGCATGATATTTCTCGATGTCGCCGCGCAGAATGCCGCTCTCGCGCTGCTGCAGCTCGGGGCCTGTATCCTTGTCCCAGCTCATTTCCGCAACCGATCCCACCGCCGGTTGCGAACGCACGAACCGGATGGCAGCCCTGCGCCGCTGAACCTCCGCCTTAACCGAGGCAAGGCCCTTTGCCGCGTCTCTCTCGTCTGCGAGAGCATCCGTAGGATCAAGTTCGAGCAGAATATCGGCGCGGCGCACGTGGTCGCCGTTTTGTGGTGGCAGTGTCTTCACCTTGCCCGTCAGCAACGGTTGCACGACCTTGACGCGGCCGGTCGGCTGGATCTTGCCTTGCGCTGCCGCGACAATGTCGATGCGGCCGAGATAGGACCAGACCAGCGCAACCGTGGTGAACAAACAGATGATCAGGATCAGCGCCATGCGTATGGGCGATGGTGGCGTTTCCAGTACCTCGAGGGCGGGCGCCAGAAATTCGTGATCGGCGCGCGTTGCCGGCCGTCGCGGAAGACCCAAATAGCGAGAGGCGTTCGCCGTTGCGCTCATGCCGCTCCCCTGTCGTTCTGCAAGGCCCAAAGACGCGAATAGAGCCCATCTGGACGCCCCAGCAATTCGTCATGGCTGCCGACCTCGGCGATCCGGCCGTCCTTCATGCCGACAATCCTGCTGCATGGCCGGATTGCGGCAAGCCGGTGCGCGATGATGATCACCGTTCGACCGCTGGCGATCTGCCCCATGTTCGCCTGAATGACCCTCTCGCTTTCGTAGTCAAGCGCACTGGTTGCCTCATCTAAGATCAATATCGGCGGATTGGTCGCAAGAGCCCGGGCAATAGCGATCCTCTGGCGCTGGCCGCCGGAGAGGTTCGCGCCGCGCTCCTCGATCATCGAGTCATAGCCCTGTGGTAGCCTTGTGATGAACTCATCGGCGCCGGCGAGCTTGGCGACAGCAATGACTTGAGCCCGTTGCATTGCCGGGTTTGAGAAAGCGATATTGTCGTGAATCGTGCGGTTGAACAGAAGGTTCTCTTGGAGAACTACTCCGATATGGCTCCGAAGCCAGGCGGGATCGAGTTGCAAAAGGTCTGCCCCGTCGAGAAGGATCTGCCCCTCTTCCGGAAGATAGAGCCGTTGGACGAGCTTGGTCAGCGTCGATTTTCCAGAACCGGAGGCCCCGACGATACCAATCACCTCTCCGGGGCGGAGCTCGAGCGAGACGTTTTTCAGGACTTCCGGAGAGCCAGGCCGATAGCGGAAGGTGACATTACGAAATTCGATATGCCCCCTTGGGGTCGGCAACGACAAGCGGATACCGGGCGGACGCTCCATCGGGGTGTTCAGAATGTCGCCGAGCCGATCGACGGAGATCTGCACCTGCTGAAAATCCTGCCAAAGCTGGGAAAGCCTCAAGACCGGCTGAGCGACCTGGCCGGCAATCATGTTGAAGGCGACCAGCGAGCCAACCGATAGATCGCCATCGATGACAGCCTTCGCGCCGAAGAGCAGAAGAGCTGCTGTCGAGAGCTTGCTGACATATTGGATGGCGTTTTGTCCGCCAGCACTAAGCAGCGTCGTATCGAAGGCTGTCCGCACATAGGCTGCAAGCTTCTCCTCCCACTGTGCCTGCATTACCGGCTCCACTGCGGCGGATTTGACCGTGTGGATGCCGACAATCGCTTCGACGAGAAATTGCTGGCTCGCAGCACCCCGGTTGAATTTTTCCTTGACGAATTCGCGAAGCGGCGGCCTGACGGTCATACCGATCAGAATGTAGATCGGGATCGCGGCAATGACGATCAGCGTCAGGCTCCACGAGTAAGCGAAGAGAACCGCGATGAACACAAAAGTAAAAATGACATCAAGCGCCGAGAAAAGCCCTTGGCCAGTCAGAAATGCGCGGATCGTTTCAAGCTCGCGTACCCTTGCAACGGTTTGACCCGCCGAGCGCGTCTCGAAATAGCCGAGAGGCAGCCGCAGCAGGTGATGGAACAGTCGTTGCCCGAGTTCGACGTCTATCCGGTTTGTCGTGTGCGCCAACGCATAGGTTCTGAGATATTGAAGCATAACATCGAAGAGGCCAATGATCGCGATGCCTGCGACCAGAACAAAAAGCGTCGAATAACCTTTATGTGTCAGAACCTTGTCGACCACCACCTGAAAGAACAGGGGGGTGACGAGCGCAAATATCTGCACAAACAGCGATGCGAGCAGAACGTGCGCCAGCGGCTTGCGGTATCGCCAGATGGATGGCACGAACCACTTGAAGCCGAATTCCCTGGGATCGGATCCCTCCCCGCCGATCTTCCGGCCGACGAGGATCACTCGCGAGCCGATTTCCGCCAATATATCTGAAGGAGCAATTTCGCGATCAACACGCGTTATCGGATCGACGAGCCTGTACTTACCGGATGGATTCAAACCGCCGAGCACTTGAAAGGAGCCGCCGCGCATTTTGACAATTGCCGGGACCGGCATTGATCGAAGGCGTTGCTCCGATACTCTCTCCACGACACGCGCCTTGAGACCGATAATCCCGGCTGCTCGCTGGATGTCGATGGCTTCGGATGCACGTCCCTTCAGCGCCAGATCGTGCTGAAGGCGGTTTGGATCAGCGGCAATCCGATAGAACGCAGCGATACCGCAAAGCGCACGAAGACCGGAGTCGTGATGCTGCGGACCGATGCCATCCATACGCGAAGTTATTCCCCCTTGCGTTGCAGATACATGCGCCTGCCGAAGCGAACCACTCGCTTTGAGCCTGCACCCACGATGTAGCTTAGTCAGAGCTACAACGCTATGGGGATATTAACACGCACAAGTTTTCGGGATGGTTGTGGCTGAGAAATCACGAAAGACCACTAACAGAAGCTTGACCTGCTTCGGCCTGTGCATCCGGCCTAACTCAAATTCCTATTCGGGACTTTGTAAAGTCCTCACACACTATCAACCTCAGCTTCAGGCCCGCACAGTCTGCGCACCATGGACAGAGATCGCCTGGTGTTCTTTGGCCGAACGGGCGGGACTGTTTGCTTCGGTTACCGGTTCGCGGCATCCCGCTTCACTTGGCCTTGAGATTACGGTCCGCAGGACGGCGAGTTAGCCTCGCCAGCGGCGCGGTTGTTTTCCGCGCCGGCGATAGTCACGGCGCGATGTCTTTCGCGAGACGAGAGAGGGGAAGATTTGTGGGGTGCTCTGGCTTTGCAGTTTTCTGTTTTGCTAGGTCGGCTTTGGGCGTTTTGGCGGCTTTCGAGCGCGTTGCATGCTCGCCGTGTTATCAAACAAAAAAAGCCCGCTTGGATGCGGGCTATATGTTTGGTTGCGGGGGCAGGATTTGAACCTGCGGCCTTCAGGTTATGAGCCTGACGAGCTACCGGGCTGCTCCACCCCGCGTCCAGCGCAAATCCCTTTGGGATTTGTCGCGGCTACGCAAAGCGCGTGCGCTTTGCGGATCTGTGCCGAGCAAATTGCGAAGCAATTTGTCTCGTGTTCATGAGGCACCAAACACAAAAGGCCGCTTTGATAGCGGCCCTTTGATCGGCTTTGGGCCGTAGAGTTTGCGAAGAGAAGATTTGTTTTTCACGAGTTGCGTTTAGCAGACCTGGCAGCGACCGACTCTCCCGCGTCTTAAGACGAAGTACCATAGGCGCTGGGGCGTTTCACGGCCGTGTTCGGAAAGGGAACGGGTGCAGCCACCCCGCCATGACCACCAGGTCAGCGAAGCGCAACTTGTGTGAGAAGCTGGTGATGTTTTCACATCGTTTATTTGAACACGTCTTCAGCATCATCACCCGAACAAACACTGTCGTGTTTGCCGGTGATGAGCATAGTCAATGAGAACGATCAAGCCAATCGAGCTATTAGTACCGGTAAGCTTCATGCGTTGCCGCACTTCCACACCCGGCCTATCAACGTGGTCGTCTTCCACGGCTCTGATAGGGAACACTCGTTTCCAGGTGGGTTTCCCGCTTAGATGCCTTCAGCGGTTATCCCGTCCATATATAGCTACCCTGCTATGCCCTTGGCAGGACAACAGGTCCACCAGAGATATGTCCATCCCGGTCCTCTCGTACTAGGGACAGATCCTGTCAATATTCCTACACCCACGGCAGATAGGGACCGAACTGTCTCACGACGTTCTGAACCCAGCTCACGTACCGCTTTAATTGGCGAACAGCCAAACCCTTGGGACCTGCTCCAGCCCCAGGATGCGATGAGCCGACATCGAGGTGCCAAACAACCCCGTCGATATGGACTCTTGGGGGTCATCAGCCTGTTATCCCCGGCGTACCTTTTATCCGTTGAGCGATGGCCCTTCCACGCGGGACCACCGGATCACTATGACCGACTTTCGTCTCTGCTCGACTTGTCAGTCTCGCAGTCAGGCGGGCTTATGCCATTGCACTCGACGACCGATTTCCGACCGGTCTGAGCCCACCATCGCGCGCCTCCGTTACTCTTTCGGAGGCGACCGCCCCAGTCAAACTACCCACCATACACTGTCCCGGACCCGGATAACGGGCCGCGGTTAGACATCCATGACGATAAGGGTGGTATTTCAAGGATGGCTCCACAGAAACTGGCGTCCCTGCTTCAAAGCCTACCACCTATCCTACACATGCCGACACGAATGCCAGTGTAAAGCTATAGTAAAGGTGCACGGGGTCTTTCCGTCTGACCGCAGGAACCCCGCATCTTCACGGGGAATTCAATTTCACTGAGTCTATGTTGGAGACAGCGGGGAAGTCGTTACGCCATTCGTGCAGGTCGGAACTTACCCGACAAGGAATTTCGCTACCTTAGGACCGTTATAGTTACGGCCGCCGTTTACTGGGGCTTCGATTCAAAGCTTGCACCTCTCCTCTTAACCTTCCAGCACCGGGCAGGCGTCAGACCCTATACGTCGTCTTGCGACTTCGCAGAGCCCTGTGTTTTTGATAAACAGTCGCTACCCCCTGGTCTGTGCCACCCCACCATAGTTGCCTACAATGGGGTCACGCTTCTTCCGAAGTTACGCGTGCAATTTGCCGAGTTCCTTCAACATAGTTCTCTCAAGCGCCTTGGTATACTCTACCTGACCACCTGTGTCGGTTTCGGGTACGGTCTATACGGTGGAGCTATTTCCTGGAACCGCTCCGCTGCCCATCCAATCCAATAAGAATGAACAACTTGTGCGATCCGTCACTTCCACCAGGCCCACGAATATTAACGTGGTTCCCATCGACTACGCGTGTCCGCCTCGTCTTAGGGGCCGGCTAACCCTGCTCAGATTAACTTTAAGCAGGAACCCTTGGTCTTTCGGCGAGAGGGTCTCTCACCCTCTTTATCGTTACTCATGTCAACATTCGCACTTCCGATACCTCCAGGACCCCTCACAGGTATCCCTTCATCAGCTTACGGAACGCTCCGCTACCACTCCTCAAAGAGGAATCCTCAG
This sequence comes from Sinorhizobium sp. B11, assembly GCA_039725955.1. Taxonomy (NCBI): domain Bacteria; kingdom Pseudomonadati; phylum Pseudomonadota; class Alphaproteobacteria; order Hyphomicrobiales; family Rhizobiaceae; genus Sinorhizobium; species Sinorhizobium sp. B11. The sequence goes on along the minus strand of CP091034.1, from coordinate 4,666,563 downwards.
CTTCGGTGCATGGCTTTAGCCCCGTTACATTTTCGGCGCAAAGACCCTTATTTAGACCAGTGAGCTGTTACGCTTTCTTTAAATGATGGCTGCTTCTAAGCCAACATCCTGGTTGTTTTGGGATCCTCACATCCTTTCCCACTTAGCCATGACTTGGGGACCTTAGCTGGAGGTTAGGGTTGTTGCCCTTTTCACGACGGACGTTAGCACCCGCCGTGTGTCTGCCTGGTAGTACTTCCCGGTATTCGGAGTTTGGTTAGGATCAGTAAGACGGTGAGTCCCCATAGCCCATCCAGTGCTCTACCCCCGGGAGTATTCGCCAGACGCTCTACCTAAATAGATTTCGCGGAGAACCAGCTATTTCCGAGTTTGATTGGCCTTTCACCCCTAGCCACAAGTCATCCCAATCTATTGCAACAGATGCGGGTTCGGTCCTCCAGTTGGTGTTACCCAACCTTCAACCTGCTCATGGCTAGATCACTCGGTTTCGGGTCTAATGCAACAAACTATATCGCCCTATTCAGACTCGCTTTCGCTGCGCCTACACCTACCGGCTTAAGCTTGCTTGTTACACTAAGTCGTTGACCCATTATACAAAAGGTACGCCGTCAGGGTTGCCCCCTCCGACTGTTTGTAGGCATCCGGTTTCAGGTACTATTTCACTCCCCTTGTCGGGGTGCTTTTCACCTTTCCCTCACGGTACTTGTTCGCTATCGGTCATGCACGAGTACTTAGGCTTGGAGAGTGGTCTCCCCATGTTCAGACAGGATTTCACGTGTCCCGCCCTACTCTAGGACATTAATGATATCTACGCGTACGGGGCTGTCACCCGCTACGGCCGCACTTTCCAGAGCGTTCCGCTTTAATCACTAATGCCACTGGCCTGGTCCGCGTTCGCTCGCCACTACTTGCGGAGTCTCGGTTGATGTCCTTTCCTGCAGGTACTTAGATGTTTCAGTTCCCTGCGTTCGCTTCTTACCCCTATGTATTCGAAAGTAAGATACCTTATCACAATGCTTGGAAACCCAAGCCGACCTTGCAGTCAGTTTGGATTTTCCAAGCATTTAAGGTGGGTTTCCCCATTCGGAGATCCATGGATCAAAGCTCATTCGCAGCTCCCCACGGCTTTTCGCAGCGTATCACGTCCTTCATCGCCTGTGCATGCCAAGGCATCCACCAAATGCCCTTACGACACTTAATCGTTCTCATTGCCAATGCTCATCATCTCGTTGCCTGCTTCAAAGAAACAGCAACAGACCGGGTTACCTTTTACAACCCAGTCAATCCAACAATGCCATCGACGTGTTCGACCTGATCACTTTATTGGAGCTACGCCGAGCAGCTCGCTTGTGTCAGGTCTTAAGACCAGCTTCTCGAGATTTGATCCGATACCGCGCGGTCAGGCAACGGCAATCCAGTCGTCCGTCAGATGTCATCCCTAGAGACGACAAACAACAACGACCCAGAGCGACAAGCTTCCTTCCTACCTCCAGTCCCTCCACCATATCCGGCCGGCTAGGCCATCCATGGTTTCACAAGAACTGGGCTCGGACGTCGGATAAA